>CAZSTM010000029.1:0-16799 GCA_964609635.1 uncultured Gemmatimonadales bacterium | reverse complement strand
AGGTTTTCGATCAGGCGGATATTGACTTCGAGCTTTTCGACTGCAAGACCGAGGATGAGGTGATAGAGCACTGCGCCGATGCGCACGGGATTCTGAGCCAGTACGCGCCGATCAAGGCCAAGGCCATCGGGAGGCTGAAAAACCTCAAAGTCTTAAGCCGTTACGGAGTGGGTGTGGACAACCTGGACCTCGAAGCCGCGACCGCTGCAAAGGTGGCGGTCTGTAATGTGCCTGACTACTGTCAGGATGAAGTCTCGACCCATGCGATGGCGCTGCTGCTCGACCTGGTTCGCCAGGTCACCGCGCTGCATAATGATTGCGCGCGCGGCGGCTGGGACTTTACCGCGGCGGGCTCGGTGCCTCGCACCGCTGGCAAAACCCTGGGCCTGTTCGGGTTCGGCAGAATTGCCCGGACAACGGCGCAAAAAGCGCTGGCTTTCGGCATGAGAGTTATTGCCTACGATCCCTATGTCGAGCGGACCGGGATGGATGTGAAGCTGGTGGAGCTCGAGGAGCTGCTTTCCAGCTCGGACTTTCTCTCCCTGCACGCTCCCCTGACCCCTGAGACCGAGAGAATAATCAACGCCGAAACCATTTCACGCATGAAACCCGGAGCCCTCCTGGTAAACACCAGCCGCGGCAAGCTTGTGGATGAGGCCGACCTGGCCCGGGCGATCAAACAGGGCCGGCTGGCGGGTGCGGGACTCGATGTTCTGGCCGGCGAGCCGCCGGAGGAGAACCACCCGCTGATAGGACTGAAAAGGGTGATCATTACCCCGCACAGCTCCTTTTTCTCCAACGAGTCTTTCATCGAGTTGAAAGAAAAATCCGCCGGCAACATGGTCGAGGTTCTCACCGGCGCCAAGGTGCGCTACTGTTTAAACCCGGAAGTGTTGAGTTAAAAATCAGCATTGGCTGCAGTTGTGGCAACTTGACATAAAACCGGAGTTGTAGCATACTATTTTTAGCAGAGTCGCAATCCACCTCAGGCCGGTGATCCTGCGGCCGGACCTTCCTTGTTTCACGTCATCCGGGGAATCAAGCGGAAAAGGGACGGTTGATGAACGAGAAGGAAAAAAACGAATCCATGAGTGAACTGGAACGGACCGAAGGCAACTACTACAAGATGGATCTATTTGTCTCCTTTTCGCTTGTTCTGTTTACGATATGGGTTGTCTTTACCAAGGAAAGTATCTGCTGGGCGGTCCTGCTGGGTGTCCTGGCCGTTTTATTTTTAATACGGGGTATTTTTAACTGGAAGAAAAGAAACAAGGGGGTGAAAAAGCCTCCCGGAAACTGAAACCAACGCCCGAAGAGAAAAGAGCCCGTACTCGATGAGCAGGACGATTACCCTGACTACCGATTTCGGCACCAGCGACGGTTATGTGGGTGCCATGAAAGGAGTAATCCGTTCGATAGCCCCCGAGGTGATCCTGGAGGATATCACTCACCGGATCACGCCCGGCCGGGTAGATGAAGCCGCCTTCGTTCTGGAAAACTTCCATGCCTGCTATCCAACGGGCACGGTGCATCTGGTGGTAGTGGACCCGGAGGTGGGAAGCTCACGCAGGTGCCTGGCTGCCGTGAGTGCGGGCCGTTTTTATGTCGGTCCGGACAACGGCGTGTTCGAGGCCGTTTTCAGCTCCGGACAGCGGACTGTCTGCTACGAGTTGACCAACCGGCGCTACCACCGCAAACCGTTGAGCCGCACATTTCACGGAAGAGACATTTTCGCCCCGGCAGCCGCGCACCTGAGCACGGGCCTCAGCCCGGAAAAGCTCGGGGCCAGACTCGAAAACCCCGTACGACTGGAAACCGGCTTCGCCGTCCCGCCGCCGGAGGGCGGGCCGCTTAGCGGACGTGTAGTGCATATCGACCGTTTCGGTAATCTGGTCACCAATATCCGGGAACCGGACCTGGAGGTTATCTGCCCGGACAAATCACGATTACAGGTCTCCTGCTGCGGAGTCGAAATCGAAGGAGTCTCTGAGTTCTATGCCCAGGCCGAAAGGGGAAAACTCCTCGCTCTTATCGGTTCGAGCGGCAGACTCGAGGTGGCCCTGCGCGATGGGAGCGCGGTGGAAACCCTTGGAGCGAAAGCCCGGGAGGCGGTCATAACAATACGTAAATCACCCGGAAAAATAGATTTATCTTGACAGAAAAGACAAATTTGTTGTATTTTTAATTGATATAATTCACTGCTATTGTCTTGAATACCGGCCGCTGGGGCGCTTCGTGAAGCGCCCCAGCGCTGTCGGTAGAAGCTCTTACTAACCTGAAGATAAAAAAGCCGTCGAATAAACTGCTAAAGGGTTTAGGCGACAGACCAATCAGAATTTTCCCTCTCGCGGTCGAGAGTTAAGAAAGGGAGGTTTATCAGTCAATGGCTACGGTTCCAAAAGAAGTTGCCAGCCGCCCGGTGGACGCCACTTACACCGGTGCGCCGATAAATAATATTACCAAAGGGCTGCCCAAACAGGTCGAGTCGATCTGTCCCGAATGCGAAAAGGTTGTCCTGGCGCGGATGTTCGAAGAAAACGGCAAGGTTTACATGGAGAAAACCTGCCCCGAGCACGGATATGTCAAGGACCTTTACTGGTCGGATGTCGAGCTGTACCTAAAGGCCGAAAAATGGGAATTCGGTGACGGGAAAGGCCTGATGAACCCCAATACCGCCGCCGACAAGAATTGTCCCGAAAATTGTGGAATCTGCGGCCAGCACACCAGCCATACCGCTCTGGGCAACATCGATTTGACTAACCGCTGCAACCTTACTTGCCCCATCTGTTTCGCCAATGCAAATGTTACCGGCAAGGTTTACGAGCCCACTAAGGAACAGATATTCGATATGCTGCGGCTGTACCGGGCGGAGGAGCCGGTGGGCGGCCGCATGGTGCAGTTCTCGGGCGGAGAGCCCACTCTTCACCCACAATTTTTCGAGATAATCAGCGAAAGCCAAAACCTCGGTTTCAGCCACATCCAGGTAGCCTCGAACGGGATCAATTTCGCCAAGCCGGAGTTCGCCCAACGTGCGGCGGAAGCCGGTCTTCACACCATCTACCTGCAGTTCGACGGTGTGGATGACGAGGTCTATCGTCAAACCCGCGGCAGGCCCTTGATGAAAATCAAGGAGAAAGCCGTCGAGAACGCGCACCGCAACGGCATGAAAATTGTCTTCGTGCCCACCATCGTGGGCGGGGTCAACGAGGACCAGGTGAGCAAGATCCTCAAATACGCCCTGAAAAATATCGATGTCGTGAGCGGAATCAGCTACCAGCCGGTATCCCTGGTCGGACGTATCAATACCGAGGAGCGCGAACGCCTGCGCTTTACCCTGCCGGACATGGTGCGCTGCATCGAAGAGCAGACCGGTATCCTTGTCAAGAACGACTGGTATCCACTTAGCTTTGTCACTCCGGTCTCGAAAATTATCAGCGCTTTGCGGGGTGCGGAAACGATTTACATCTCCTGCCATCCCCACTGCTCGCTGGGTACTTACCTGTTCATCGAGCATGAAACCGGACGGCCGATTCCACTCACCCGTTTCGTGAACGTGGAGGGAATGTTTAAAGAGCTGGATCGGATCGCCAGCAGGGCCAAAGCCAGTCGGTTCAAGCGTTTCGCCCAGATGAACGCTTTTTACAGAATACAGAAGTTTTTTGATAAAAGTAAAGCGCCTAAGGGTATGAATTTCACCAAGTTCCTGCAGACCCTGGACGGGTTTTTCGATAAGGATGCGGGAAGAGGGAAAAATGACGGCACTTATACCAACAAGACCTTGCTGGTGGCCGGCATGCACTTTATGGACAATTACAACTATGAGCTCGAGCGCGTTCGGCGCTGTGTTATCCATTACGCCACGCCTGCAGGAAGGATAATCCCCTTCTGCGCTTACAATGGCGGACATGTATTTCGAAAGGACATAGAGGATCAGTTTTCCGTGCCGCTGGATCAGTACAAAAAAAGTGTTAAGTCCCAAGACTGAGAGACACCCCGCAAGATTGACAATACAGGCGGAGTGGGACAGCCCCTCCGCCTTGTTATGTTATAACGTAATGTCCTGAACTCTCATGTCTGTTTTAGCGGCCACAACGAGGGATGAAAATAAACGTTCAAAGGCACATGTTTCCAGGGTTTCGCTAATAACCTGTAGAGACAAGGCATCCCGAAAGACGGGCACGGCCACATCACCGCTCGTGGCGCATTCGCTAACGAGCCCTGCCCTGTGCCCCTACAGTCTTTGCTCTTTGTGTTTTTAAAAACTCTTAGCTTCTGACTACTGACTACTGTATTTTCATCTAGACCCCTTAAGAGGGTATAGCATTGTGGGAAGCCGTTAAAAAGGCCGTTCAGCAGAACGAGCGGTTCCTGTTGTGCACTCATCGTGATCCGGACGCCGACGGCATCGGAGCGGAGCTGGCACTTCACCGCGCCCTGGAAACGATGGGCAAAAAGCCGACAATTCTCAATCCGGATCCTCTACCGCAAATCTTAAGTTTCATGGATCCGGAGGGATTGGTTACCGGCTCCAACCGTTTGAGCGCGGCAGAGACGGAAGGTTTGCTCGATGAAGCGCAAACCATCTTTTTCCTCGATGCCAATGTCTGGTCCCGTCTGGCGGAAATGGGCGACCAGGTGGCCGCGCGTTCGAGCAAGGTTCTTTCTATTGACCATCACCCGACCGAGACGCCCTTGTCTCCGGGCTCGGTGGCAAAGGAAGAGGCCAGCTCCACTGCCGAGCTGATCTACGAGCTGCTTGCCGAGATAGGGCAGCCCCTTGACGATCGCATCGCCTACTGGCTCTACTGCGGGATAGTCAAAGACACCGGCTGCTTTCGCTTCGAGAACACCAACGACAGGGTGTTGAAAATTGCCAGCCGTCTCGCCGAGTTCGACCTGGTGCCGTGCGAAATCTATGATTTACTCTTCGAGCGCAGCTCGATCTCCGGCATGCTTTGCCTGGGCCCTGTGCTGAATACGCTGCGTTTAGCTTATGACAACCGCCTGGCCTGCATTCATCTCACTCAAGGAATGCTGGAACAGACCGGCGCCTTGATAGAGGAGACCGACAACTTTGTCAATTTTATCCGTTCCATCGACCCCGTGGAGGTCTGTCTTTACTTTCGAGAGCTGCCGGGAGACAGGGTCAAGATCAGTTTTCGCAGCAAAAGCAACCGGATCGATGTCAATGAGCTGGCCGAGAAATTCAGCGGCGGGGGTCACAAAAGGGCCTCCGGAGCGATTGTGGCCGGTAAGCTCGAGGAGGTAATCGAAAAGGTGGTGGCTGCAGCGGACATTTTTTTCAACGGGTCGGTCGACAATAGATAGGAAACCCATCTGAGAGAATGCTCCGGCATTACCGGTAGGATTCGATTCATTTGATTAAAAACTTATCAGGATACCCCGGAGAGATTTGCGTAAAGCGCCGGGTTTTTTGGACTGTATTTAACTTTCGATAAAGCTTATGGCCATCCACATCGGAATTGACCTGGGTTCGGTCAGTGTCAAAGCCGCCCTTTTCTCCAGCGATCCCGAGGATGCGGGATTTTTCGAGGAGAACGCTTCCAATCCGTTCTTTCGGAAAATCAAGCGCTGGAGCGCGGCGGACAGCAAGGCGGAGAATCTCCTGGCGGTCACCAGATACCATCGCATCGCCAGCAATCCGCTCAGACAAACCAGGGTCCTGCTGGAGGAGCTCATCCGTCTGATCGGACCCGCCGGCCTGGGCCGGGTAGCCGGTACGGGCAGCGGCGGGTCGCTTTTGAAAAACCAGTTGGGCGTACCCGTGCAGAACGAGTTCCGCGCGCTGGCCAGGTCGGTCGAGCTGCTGCTTCCCGGCGTGCATACCCTTTTCGAGATGGGGGGGGAGAACTCCAAGTACCTGCTGCTGGAGCGCGATGAGGCCAGCGGCAGGGTGGGCATCGCCGATTACCAGACAAACGGCGACTGCGCTGCGGGCACCGGGGGGTTCCTGGACCAGCAGGCGGCCCGTCTGCGCTTCCGGGTGGAGCAGATCGGCGAGATAGTCAGCGCCACCGAGCGTGCGCCCAAGATAGCCGGCCGATGCTCCGTATTCGCCAAGAGCGACATGATCCACGCCCAGCAGAAAGGATTTACTCCGGAGGAGATACTCAAAGGGCTCTGCGAGGCCGTGGCCCGCAATTTCAAAAGCGCGATCGCCCGGGGTAAAAAGATCGAGCCGGATATTGCTTTCATCGGCGGTGTAGCGGCCAACCGGGGTGTGGTTCAGGCTCTGGAGACTGTTTTCGGCTGGGAGCCGGGAACCCTGGTTATCCCTGATGAGCACGCCTTTTTCGCGGCCGCCGGCGCGGCGGTGCTCGCCGGCGAAAACGGCAAAGAGGACGAATCGTTCAGCCTGGCCGCAAACGCCGGCAGTTTGGAAACAAAATTCCCTCACAGCATAGAACTCTCGATGGACAACGTGGTTCTGCTGCGCGAGAATATGAGCGCACTGCCGCCGGAGGAGATCCTCGAGACCCGGGATGCATTCCTCGGCGTCGATGTCGGCTCGGTGAGCACCAACCTGGTGGTTATCGATGAGGAATGCAACGTGCTCAAAGAGATTTACCTGCGCACCGAGGCCCGTCCTATCGAAGTGGTAGGAAAAGGACTCAAGGAGATCGAGCGCGACCTCGGAGATAAAATCCGCATCCGTGGGGTGGGTACCACCGGTTCGGGCCGGGAACTGATCGGCGAGCTGATCGGGGCCGATACGGTCAACGATGAGATCACGGCCCACAAGACAGGGGCCGCTTTTATCAGCCGGGGTATCCTGGAAGAAGAGGTGGATACCATTTTCGAGATCGGCGGGCAGGACTCCAAGTTTATCAGTCTGCAGCAGGGTGTAGTGGTGGATTTCGCCATGAACGATGCCTGCGCGGCCGGCACGGGCAGCTTCCTCGAGGAACGCACCCAGGATATGGGAGTCAAGATAAAGGATGAGTTCGCCGAAACGGCACTGGCCAGTTCTCATCCGATCAGGCTCGGCGAGCGTTGTACGGTGTTCATGGAAAAGGATGTCAATTCCTACATTCAACGGGGAGCCGAGTTGCAGGATGTGGTGGCGGGGCTGGCCTATTCCATCGCCACCAACTATATCAACCGCGTGGTGCGCGGTCGCAAGATCGGCGAGGTTATTTTCTTCCAGGGCGGCACGGCTTACAACGATTCGGTGGCCGCGGCTTTCAGCTTGATCCTCGGCAAGAAAATCATCGTACCGCCGTTCAACGGGGTGATCGGTGCGCTGGGAGTGGCCCTGCTGGCGCACGAGAAAATGCTGAATTTCCGAAAGAAATCATCTTTCCGCGGCTTCGACCTGGAGGAGGTGGACTACCATATCCGGGAGTTCACCTGTAAGGGCTGCACCAATTTCTGTCAGATTCAGGAGTTCACTGTCGAGGGCGAGCGAACCTATTGGGGCGATAAGTGCTCCGAGCGGTACCGCAAAGCGGTCAAGTGCGAGCGCAAGCCGGTGATCGAGGACCTGATGGCGGTTCGCCGCGAGCTGCTGCTGGCGGACTACGATCCCGAGGCCGGAGACGGTCCCACCGTGGGCCTGCCGTTCTGTATGTCGCTTTACGAGTGGATGCCGTTCTGGCTCAAGCTTTTCCGCGAGCTGGGAATAAAGGTTCTGCTTTCGGAACCCACCACCAACAGTATTGTCAACCTGGGACTGGAGTCCGTGGTTTCCGAGCCCTGCTTCCCGATCCAGGTGGCCCACGGGCACCTGCGTCAGCTCATGGAAAAGAAAGTGGATTACCTGCTGGTGCCCAACGTGATTTCCGCTCCGGGAACCGACCAAGAAAAGCCGTCGTTCTACTGCCCCTGGAACCAGACCCTGCCCTGGATAACCAGGGCCGCGCCTTTAATTTCCGACTACGCCGATAAGATGATCGCGCCGACTTTATGGTTCAATCACGGGCCGGAAGCCACCGTCAGGGCCATCCGCGATTCGCTGGCCTCGGTCGGCATCCGTCGCAGCAAAAAAGCGGTTACCCTCGCGGTGCAGAAAGCTTTCGAGGCGCAAGGTGCTTTCCGCGGTAAAATTCTCGAAACCGGCGATAAAGCCATATCCCGGCTGCTGGCGCTTGACGAGCACGGAATAATTCTGCTGGGCCGGCCTTACAACATCTACGACCGCGGAATCAACCTGGACCTGGCCACCAAGCTGCGCAAGTTTTACGGGATCAATGTCATACCCCTGGATTTTCTGCGCCTGAAAGGGCTTGACTCAAGCCGTTATAACGACAACATGTTCTGGACCTACGGCCTGAAAATCTTCTCTGCGGCCGCTTTCGTAAGAAACAAAACACGGCTCCACATCATCTATATCACCAACTTCAAGTGCGGGCCGGATTCTTATATCAGGCATTATATCACCGATTATTCGGGCAGGCCCTTTTTGTCACTTATGTTCGATGAGCACAATAACGATGCAGGAATGCTGACTCGCTGCGAGGCATACCTCGACAGCAAAGGAGTTTTGAGAAAATGGGGAACGGCGGAACAGGAAATGGCGGGAATAAGCAGTCATTGAAAGGACGCAAGCTTTATGTTCCGCAGATGAGTCACGGCGGATCGGTGGCTTTCTCCGCGGCCTTCCGCAGTGTGGGCATAGATGCTTGCATATGTCCCGATTCAGACCACCGCACCCTCGAGCTGGGGGGCAAGTACACCTCAGGCGAAGAATGCCTTCCTGCCCGGGTTACTCTGGGCAATTTCCTCAAGATCACCGAGCAGCCGGATTTCTGTGCCGGGAAGACCGCTTTTTTCATGCCCACCGCCGACGGACCCTGCCGTTTCGGCCAGTATTCGCCATATATCAGCAAGGTGCTGCGTGACATCGGACTTGAGGAAGTGATGGTGTTCTCGCCTTCCAGCCGCGACGGCTATGACGGCCTGGGCGAGCAGGTGAACGAGCTGATGCGCACAGCCCTCCGCGGCCTGATCGCGGCCGACATCCTGCGCAAGATGACTCACAAGACCCGCCCCTACGAAGTGAACAAGGGTGATACCGACCGCGTACACGTTAAAGCCATAAAAGCCGTAGAGAGAGTTTTGGAGGTGCCCGGCGTACCGAACGAAAAACGCATGAAAAGTCTGATCGAAGTCATGACCGAGGCGCGCGATGATTTCCGCAAGGTCGAAGCAAACTACGACCGCAGGCGGCCGCTGATAGGCGTGGTGGGCGAGATTTTCTGCAGAATGACCCCTTTCACCAATGATTACACCATCCGCAAGGTAGAGGAATTCGGCGGCGAGTGCGGCTTGGCCCACGTGCTTGAATGGGTCTGGTACACGAACCTCGAACAGCAAAAAAGGCTGCGCCACGGGGGCCGCACCTTCTCGACCGCCATGCTGACGGTCATGATCAAGAACCTTATCCAGCACCGGGACGAACACCGGCTTTTCAAGCTGTTCGAGGAAGATTTCTCCGGTTACTCTGAGCCGCATGTTAAAAAACTCTTCGAGTACGCAGAACCTTACCTGCCGGAGCGCGGCTCCCTGGGGGAGATGGTGCTTTCCGTGGGCAAGACGGTGTTCCACTACCACCAGGGCTGCGACGGGGTGATCGACATCTCGCCTTTTACCTGCATGAACGGCATTGTCACCGAGGCGGTCTATCCGAAGATCAGCCGCGACCACGATCACATGCCTATCCGCAACTTCTTTTTCGACGGGACCCAGACCGACCTGGACCGCGATGTGGGCATCTTCATCGAGCTGGCCCGCACCTACCGGGAACGTAAGAAGACCAGAAGGATTTATCCGGAATATTTCCCCGCCTGAAACGCTCCCTTCAGTCAGGAGCGACTGTTAGATGCCTTAACTAACGGCACAAATAAAACTATTTCATCAACGAAACAAGAAATCCTTCTCATTTTCTCCCGCCAGGTATCCGAACCTCTATCCACTGTTTCGCCAGATGGCAAACAGCTCCTCCAAGTCACTGGTATCGAAGTAACCGGAAGAATCCAGGTCCAGCCCCAGGTAATCCATAACTGTGGCCTCGGCCGCGCCCAGCACCAGCCAGACACACCGCAGCAGGTCGGCCACATTGGTGGGCTCGGGACTCAGGTTATATTTCCCCCGCCTGGGAGAAACCAGGTAGCTATGTGTATCTGATACTGTCGTATCATCTTGAGCATCAATCACCAGAATCCCGTATCTAACCAGAGTACCAACCGGCTGAGCTTGTATGGTTCCAATAAAATGCACTGAATCTATTGCCCATATATAATCATCATAGCCGGCAACAATTGAATCTGCAATCATGGTATCCGCTGTTGTGTTTTGAGCGAGACCCACTCCCTCCTGTATTACAAACTTGTTGGTTACCACTTGAAGCTTGATCGCTTTAATCAATTCTGTGTCGCTAACATCAGTAATAATTGTGATTGGGTTTGTTGAATCCGCAACGATCGAATCCGGAATTGATTTAAAGTGTATTACACTGGGGCCTCGAAATCCGTTTACCATTGTTACTACCACAAAGTACCGAGCCTTCACTCCAGGGTTTCCCACTACGGCGGCAGCTACAGCTATTGAATCTGAAACTCCAGTCTTGAACCGTGTTCGAGCCATACCGGTGAAGTCTGTCACCACGGCCAGGGAATCGACGGGGCTAATCAGGGATACACCGTTACTGTCCACAAACGCGCCGTCCCCATATATCACCCGGAAACGTACCGGCACCCCGGGCAACTCCTGACCCAGGGTATCCAGCAGTACAACCGTAAATACCGAATCGAGAATAGTAAAAGTAATCATATTCTGCGGGCCTCTGGGGGAAATCACCACCAGGGAATCCGCAGCGCCGGCGGTATCTGCCAGCAATCGAGCAGGGAGCATGAAAAGGACCATAAAAGCGGTGCTAAAGAACGCATTCCTGAAGTAAAGCATTTTTTTAACACTTAGAAAACAGGATTTTTCCGATCAAAGACACGGCACGCCGTGTCCCTGCAGCAAGCGTTAAAATAAATCCCAAGAACCCGGGAAGTTACTTCAGCAGCACCATCTTGCGGGTCCGGGTAAAATCGCCGGCCTGAATGCGGTAGAAATAAATCCCGCTGGGCGCCTTTCGGCCCGAGCCGTCCGTGCCGTCCCAGAACGCGGTATGGATACCGGGGCCGCGCTCGCTCTCCACCAGGGTGCGCACCAGGGCGCCGCGCGTGTTGAAAACTTCGAGGGTTACCCACACGGTACTCCCGACCGGCACGGCGTAAGTGATCGTGGTGGCGGGGTTGAAAGGGTTGGGGAAGTTCTGGGCCAGGGAAAAGGCTTTGGGTAGTCCGGGAGCATCCGGGGGTTCACCGTAGAGTGTCAGCCTCAGGGCGCCGAGCTCCTCCGGGGTGAGAGGCATGTTAGAAAAAATCTTTTCGAGATACTCGATGTCGGAAGGGGGAAGTCCCTCGACCTCCCCAACTTCTTCTACAGAACCGGCGGCTGCAAGCTGGGCAGCAGCGTCCGGGCAGTTGCCGTCCATTAGATCTTTCAACAGGGCGATAGCATCGCTTATTTCGTATCTTCCATTTCCGTTCCAGTCCAGTCTCGGATCGCCGGGATGGTCCCGCGCCAGCAGCAGGAAGAAGATAACGTCCCCGATGGCGATCAGGCCGTCCCCGCTGAAATCGCACTCTTTCGCCGGGGATATGGAGGCTTCGGCAAGGCTGCCGGTATTCCTCAGGTCGAGGCCCACCTTGGGCCAGCCCCCGAGGGCGAGCCCTTCTCCGGTACCGGTTTCGATCCCCAAGAGCAGATGGTCCCGCGTACCCAGATACAGGGTACCCTCAGGACCCAGGGCCGGAGTAGAGGGGTACAGGTGATCCAGAGAATGGCCGAGGGATTTTGTCCATTTCAGGCTGCCGTCGGCGGCCAGGGCGAAGATCGAGTCGCCGCGTGAAGCCAGGTAGATGGTACCATCCGCTCCGATCACCGGAGGCATTACCGCTCGACCGCCCACTCCGGCCCTCCATTTAAAAGTACCATCTGGACCCAGCGCATACAGGCGCCGGTCGCTTCCCGCCACATAAACCGTGCCGTCCGTTCCGACTATCGGGGTAAGCATGAAACTATCGGGCGCCGTGGTAACCGCTGGCGAGGCGGCGGCCTGGTACTGCCATTTGAGAGTTCCATCCGGATTGACCGCGAACAGGTCCACGGCCGAGAGGTACACGGTACCCTCCGGTCCGATAGAGGCTCCGCCGGATGAGGGGTGCCCGAGTAGATACTTCCAGTTAAGACTGCCGTTGGGATAAAGTGCGTATAGCCAATTTCCTACTCCTGAAATGAAATAGATTGTGCCGTCCTCGCCCACAGCCGGCGGATCGTGCTTGTCCGCCGAGTCGAAAGTCCACTTGAGTTTGCCAGCAGTGCTCACAGCTCTCAACTTGTTCCGATGGGCGAAATAAAGCGTGCCGTCAGGAGTCAAAGCCGGCGTGGAGCGGATATCTCCCGCCATGTAAAGCTCCCATTTCAACGTGCCCCCGGGGTTAAGAGCGTAGAATTTATTTCCAAACGAGCCGAAATAAATCGTGCTGTCCGCACCGATCACCGGGCCGGCGCTGACGGGGCCGGCAGCCTGGAACTTCCATTGCAAAATTCCCTCGGGGCTTACCGCGTAAAAGTATTTGTCCCAGCTACCGAAACAGAGGGTGCCGTCCGCGGCGAAAGCCGGAGAGGAACTAACCATGTCCGAGGTTTCAAAGTAGAACTTGAACCGGCCGGGAGACTCTCCGGCCACGGCCCGGAAACTGTTTCTGGAATTGCGGCCGAACTCGGGCCAGCTGGATTCCATGGCACCTCTTTGAGTGCCGGAGTCGAAGGCATAGAGATAACCGTCCAGCGAGCCCACATACACGGTGCCGTCCGAACCGATGGTTGGCGGAGAGTTGATATTTCCGCCGGTTTTAAACTCCCATTTCAGGACGCCCTCGGTTGAGACGGCATAGAAGGTACTGTCCAGCGAGCCGAAATAAACCGTGCTGTCCGCGCCGATGGCTGCAGAGGAATACACCGGACCGCCTGCGGCATAGCTCCACCTTAGAGCACCGGTGGAGTCCAGGGCGTAGAGCCGGCCGTCCGTGGAGCCGAAATAAACGTTACCCTCGCCATCCAAGGCCACCGAGGACATCGCACCGGCGGGGTAGCTCCATTTCAGAAAACCGTCCGCCTTCATGGCGTAAACAGCTTGCAGGGTCGGGAAATAAATTGTCCCGTCCCTCCCGACAGCCGCCGGGTTGGTCGGCCGGTTCCCGAATGCGCCGAAACTCCATTTGAGGGTTCCCTGCGGGTCGACTGCATAGAAGCCGTCCCCGCCGAGGTATATTGTGCCCTCGGCATCCACTACAGGGCCTGCCCGCACCGTGTATGAGGTGGTATCATCCCTGAGCTCCAGTTTCCATTCGAGTGTCCCGTCCGGGTCGAGCGCGTAGAGATACCCATCCCACGGGGCGGCGTATATCGTGCCGTAGAGACCTAGAGCTACCGAAGAAAAACAAGCTCCCCCGGTCTGGTATTTCCATTTCAGGCTGCCGTCGGGTCCCAGGGCGTAGATAAAACCATCTCCCGAGCCGAAAATTATCGCCCCGTCCCCGGTAACTGCGGGGGAAGAGAATATCTTGCTGCCGGTTTCGAACTTCCATTCCAGGGTCCCGTCCGGCGCGACAGCATAGAGGAAATGGTCGTAGGAGCCCACATAGACTGTGAAGCCCGGACCTATTGCCGGTGACGATTCCCCGATTCCACCCCCGGTGGGGTAGCCGAACAGCGTGTCTCCGGCGGCCGAAAGCATGGGATGGACCGCTCCGCGGCCTGCTTCTCCCAAGCCGATCCGCCACTTCACTGTCCCGGACGAGGCGAATGAGGGTATAGAAACCGCCAGGCAGACGAGCAGAAAGAAAGTGTAAGCTTTGTTTTTATTAACCTCGCGCATCGACATGCTCCCCTTGCCACAACATTTAATTACCGGCTCCCGCCGAGCCGGATAACCGGGATACTTTACCATCTTTACTTAAATTTCGGCATGTTTCAGCCTGCGCTGAAGAACCTTATGGGGGATAGAGATAATTTTGTGCTGCCGCCGGGAACAGTGTTATCGGCTGAGGTACAATATCCAACGGTTTGCAGGCAACTGTGAAAAAGAAATTCCGGCTGTAATTATTTCGCCAATCGTTGAAAAATCGGCCTTTCGTTTTCCGGTTTTTAAAAAAACCAGTCGTGCCTGGTGTTTTTTGCTTTCAAACCGGTTTAAGGCATTATTCATGCCAGTGTAAGATAAGATCGGGCGAATGGATTCGAGCCGAAACTGTACCTGATTTTTACAATTCTAACAGAGCCGCTCCTGTCCGGCAACCTTAAAAGTTCCGAACCTGCCGAAGCCACCCCTGAGCGTTTTTTAGCTTGATCTTGTCACCCGCCCGGAGTAGTTTTAAAGCTTATTCTGAATATTTTATTACCGCGGAATCCGAGGTGATACTATGTCGCCGGAAAATCCACAGCCGACAGCGATCAGGCACCGCTCGATCCTGATGCTGCCCTCACGTTTGAGCTTCTGGGCGCTTTTTTCGATCATAGTGCTGTTCTTTCTGCTTTTGCTTGGATACTTTCTCTATACGCAGAGCCTGGTGCGCGAGCTCGAGCGGGATGAGGATGCCCTGAGCCGGGCGGCGGCGCAGTTCTGGGTCAACGCTGTCAATCCGCTGACCGGTCTCGAGGATCAGGACCGGGTGGAGCTGTTCATCCAGAGCGGCAAAGACACAGATGTGCTGCGCGAGCTGCTGATCGAGTTCGACAACCCGATGGTGATGACAGATTCGGTCGGCCGCCCGGTACTCTGGTATTCCATCGGCGTGCCGGAGACCAGGACAGATTCCGACACGGACCCGAGAGTTATCGAGGAAGTGAACAGGATAATCCGCCAGATGGATCGCCAGAACAGGCCGCTGAGGATTTACAATGCTTCTCTGGACGAGCGGTTTGTCATCCATTACGGTGATCCGCCGTCGCTGGTCAGGCTGCGGATCATCCCGCTGTACCTGGGTGCGATCCTGGGGGTCTTTCTGATTCTTGCCATCTGGATTCTACTGCGCCATGGGCGCACCGAACGCAGCCTGCTCTGGGCGGGTATGGCCCGTGAGAGCGCGCATCAGTTGGGCACGCCGCTGACCAGCCTGCACGGCTGGCTGGAACTGTTGAAAATCAACCTGGCGCATATTGTAAAGCCCGGCCGGAGCAAGCCTGCCGGCGAACGAGGCGAGAAACAGGAAGCCGAGATTCTGGAAGGTATCTCCGAAGACATCGAGCGGCTCTCCAAGGTGGCCAACCGTTTCGAGCTGATCGGCCGCAAGAGCACCTACCAGGAACTTCAGATCGAAAAAGTTCTCCGCGATACCGAGAATTACTTCCGCATGCGGCTGCCCAAGCGCGGCAGAAAAATCGAGCTGAAGTTGGATATCAAAGACCTGCCACCGGTGCGGGGAAATGCAACGCTCCTGGAATGGGCCTTCGAGAACCTGATTAAAAACAGCCTCGACGCCCTGGCAAGCCGCGGTGATACGATCGTTATCAATGCTTACTACGACCGGGAACGCGATGAGGTGGATATTACTTTCAGCGATAACGGGCCGGGGATTTCGCGGGAGATTCGCCGCCATATCTTCGAGACCGGGATAACCAACAAGAGCAAGGGCTGGGGGGTGGGCCTGGCCCTGACCAGAAGGATCATCGAGGAAAACCACGGCGGCAGGATTTTCCTCTCACACAGTTCTCACGAAAAAGGCACCGTTTTCCTGGTATGTCTTCCCAGGGCGGCCTCGAAAGGATAAATCTTCTTTTCACACTTGAGCGACAAACCATAAATGTCAAAGCCGATACGCGAAGAGTTGCTTAAAGATTTGAACCCGCCGCAGTGCAAAGCGGTATGCCACAGGGAAGGCCCGCTTCTGGTGCTGGCCGGCGCCGGCAGCGGGAAGACCCGGGTGCTGACTTACCGGATCGCTTATCTGGTGCGGGTGCACAAGGTGAAGCTGGCTCGACTGCTGGCCCTGACTTTCACCAACAAGGCCGCCGGGGAGATGAAAAGCCGTCTGCAGAGCCTGCTGGCCGAGGATACCGGGCTGTGGATCGGTACTTTCCACAGTATTTTCGCCCGCATCCTGCGGCGCGAGGCCGAGCACCTCGGCTACACGGCGCATTACAGCATTTACGATACCGACGACAGCCAGCGGCTGATAAAAAAGATAATCAAGGAACAGCCGGGCGAATTCGGAAATCTAAACCCTTCCTCGGTTGAGCAGTCGTTCTCACGCCATAAGAACGACCTGTGCTCGCCGGATGAGCTTCAATCCCGCGCTACGAACTTTGTCGAGCGCAAGGTGTCGCAGGTTTACGCCGAATACCAGAAACAGCTTAAAGAGAACAACGCCATGGATTTCGACGACCTGATCCTGAAACCCATGGAGCTATTCCGTGCCCACCCCGAGGTTCTCAAACGCTACCGCAGCCGGTTCTCCCACGTGCTGATCGATGAATACCAGGACACCAACCGGGCCCAGTACAACCTGGTGCGCGCCCTGGTAGATGAGCACAGAAACATCTGTGTGGTCGGCGATGACGATCAGTCGATCTATGGCTGGCGGGGCGCCGACATAAGAAACATCCTGGAATTCGAGCGCGATTTCGAGGGCGTGACCACCATCCGCCTGGAGCAGAACTACCGCTCCACCGGCAACATCCTCGATGTAGCCCACGCAGTGGTGAGCCGCAACACCGGGCGCAAA
>CAZSTM010000028.1:0-16805 GCA_964609635.1 uncultured Gemmatimonadales bacterium | reverse complement strand
CCGTGCTGATGATATTAAGCGGCGTAGTCCTGATACCCTGGCAGGCGGGCAGGCTTGTGCGGCTGCTTCTTTCCGCCGAACGGCATAAAAAGCTGGTGGTCTGTCAAAACTGCGGGCATGATCGCCATGACCCGGATGCTTCCCATTGCAAGATGTGCGGATCGATCATCTATCACGAACACTTCCAAGGGATTGATCCCGCAGGAAGGTATTAGAGCAACAGAATAAAAGCAGGCACCAAGGCATAAAGAAAGTGACAGAGTGACAAAAATGTGAAAGTGCCGGGACTTTGTCTCTTTGCCATTTTGTACCTGGAAGACAGAGGCTGAGAGTGGAATCTTTGCTACTTTTACTTTCATCTAAATCAAGGTGTTTTTACATTGCTCAATCTGCGTAATCTGCGGATAATAAAGGAGTTTTTAATTTGAAAGTGCTACTCACCGGCGGAGCCGGTTACATCGGCTCGCATGTCAACAAGCTGCTCCACTCCAAGGGTATCGAGACAGTGGTGCTGGACAACCTGCAGTACGGCCACGCCGAGGCGGTCAAATGGGGCCGCCTGGTCGAGGCGGACCTGATGGATTACCATGCGCTCAACGAGGTTTTAGCCGGCGCCGATTTCGATGCAGTACTTCATTTTGCCGCCTACATTTTTGTCGGCGAATCAGTGACCGACCCGGAAAAATATTACCGCAACAACCTGGCGGGCGGACTTAACCTGCTGCGGGCCATGCGCGCAAATTCGGTGGACAAGATAATCTTCTCCTCTACCGCCGCAGTCTACGGGGTGCCGTCCCGGGTGCCGATCCCGGAGGAGCACCCGGTGGGACCGATCAACCCATACGGCTGGAGCAAACTGGCCCTCGAACAGATGATCGCCGATTTCTGCACGGCTTACGGCTGGCGCTCGATCATTTTCCGCTATTTCAATGCCGCCGGCGCCGACCCGGAGGGCGAGATCGGCGAAAACCACAACCCGGAAAACCACCTCATTCCGCGCCTGCTCAAGGCGACCCTCGACCCCGGGCGCAGCCTGACAGTCCACGGCACGGATTACGACACTGCCGACGGTACCTGTGTGCGCGACTATATCCACGTGGTGGACCTGGCGGAGGCACACTGGCGGGGCTTGATACGGGTTGCGGATAATTCTGACAGCCAGGCTGAACCCTGCGAGATTTATAATATGGGCAACGGCAGCGGCTTCAGCGTGCGGGAGGTTATCGACTCCGCGGCCCGGGTGACCGGCAAAACACCTGAAATAATCTACGGTCCCCGGCGGCCCGGCGACGCCCCGGTGCTGGTGGCCGAAAGCAGCCGCCTGAAAAATAAGCTGGGCTGGGAACCGCAGCACCCCAGCCTGGATTCGATCATCGCCGATGCCTGGAACTGGGAGCAAAGGCAGAGAAGAAATCCACAGATTACGCAGATTTAACAGATATATAGGGGCACAGAGGGCAGGGCTCGTGAGCGGACGCGAACGAGAGGCATGGGAGGAGGGCTCGTTAGCGTACGCGCCACGAGCGGTGATGTGGCCGTGCCCCTACTTCTGATATATATCAAAAAGGTCCTAGTAATCAAAGATTAGCTTAACATTTTTCTTTATTCAACAGGATTCCAAGCATGGAAGAAACCCAAACACTCAGAGTAGCGCGGTATCTGGACGCCTCCGCATTAGCGAAACTTAACTTGGATTGCTCGGATGAGGAACCGGGACGTGAAGCATTACGCAAATACTTTAATGATAAACCCAAACCATTTTATACTACTCCAACTTGTTTCGCTGAAACTATAGGCATTCTTAAAAGGAAGCATTTTTATCCCAAGAAAGGTGAGACTCCTATTTCTGAAGATGAATATATAAAAGCATATGAAAAATTGTTGATATTGGTATATGGAGAGAAACTTACAATTGAAGAAGTAAACCCTGCCCAACCTGACATTTTCCAAAAAGCAAAAAAACTTGTTCAAAAATATAAAATCGACTTTGGAGATGTCATGCAGATAGCAACGTTATTGCATGGAAGATTTTCTCATTTTTGTGCAGGCTCACAATCTCTTCTGATTACAGCGGATAAAAAGCTGACAAATGCAGCCCGTGAGGAAGGGGCTGATGCTTGGTATTGCATAGAAGAAGCACCACCAGATTAACAGCAGAAATAAGTGAAAATCTTTTTTTGATTGAAATACCCTGGTATTTGCTCAAGGCATTAAATGAGCGAACGCGAAAAATTCCCCTCTTGATAGGAGACTTTTGCGCACCAACAAATCCGGCATATTATATCATTATGAAAGGGTCCGACATGAACTGGCTGGAACTGCTCAAGAGCGAGATAGAGTACTCTTACAAAGTGACGGATGGGTTGATTGACCTGGTCGACGGTGACAGACTCGATTGGAAGCCTTCCACGGAAAACAACTGGATGACCATGGGCCAGCTTCTCAGGCACCTGACAAGCGCTTGCGGCGCACCCATTCGCGGGTTTGTCACCGGCGATTGGGGAATACCCGAGGGTGTCGATGTCGAGGATTTATCCCCTGAGGAGATGCTGCCGCCTGCGGAGAAACTACCGACCGTAGGAAGCCTCATGGAGGCTAAGGAGCTTTTGGCGAAAGACAGGCAGCTGGCCCTGGATATGCTGGCCGAATGCGACGAGGACAAGCTTGCCAACCATAGAACGAGAGCGCCGTGGGACCCGACCGAGATGGTCCTGGGGCATCGCTTCCTCCAGATGGTGGCCCACCTGAGCCAACACAAGAGCCAGCTGTTTTATTACTTGAAATTACAGGGCAAGCCTGTCAACACAGGCCACCTCTGGGGGATGTAGGCACGGTTCAAAGAGTTGTTACGGATAGTATGTAAAAAAACGGCCCCGTGTTTTCGGGACCGTTTTTTTGTGTGCTTTTATATAACTCCACCCGGCCGTCCATGAGAAAAAGTGCGAAAGCACTTACTCGGTCAGCGGGTTGTCGTGGACGATTTTTGCCCAGAAAGTATCGTAATCAAAAGCCTTGTAGGTGGGCGACTCCTTGTTGTGGCATTTCTGGCAGTCCTCCTTCTTGGGCAGAACCAAGCCGTTTGCCGCCGCTTGCTCGCGGTCTTTCATTATTTTCATCTTCGCGTAATCTTTTCCCGCACCGTGGCAAGCCTCACAGGTCACCCCCTCGGCCTTATCATACTTCGCATCCTGCATCTCGGCAGGGGCATCCCAGCCGGCGACATGGCACTTGAGGCAGGCAGGGTCCTCCTGGGGGGACTTATCCCCTTTCACCAGAGCCTTGGCCTCTTCCGTGGCCAGGGTTTCATAGGCTTTGGCGTGCTTGGAGCCCAGCCAGATATTCCATATGTCGCCCTTTTTCTGGCTCATGTGGCAGACTTTACATTTCGTCGCCCCGATGAACTGATGCTCGTACTCCGCCTGTGCCGCAGCCAGTACCAAAAGCACCAGCAAGGAACCCGCCAGTGCTGCTGCCGCTAACCTCTTCATAACTGCCTCCTAAAAAAATTGGTTAAAAGTGCAGTTGTCAGAAATCTCCATATAGAATTAACTCCTGGACTCTAGAAAAGTTTCTCTCGTGTTAATCCAGGAGCTAATTCGCCTTGAAAATAAACTCATTAAGCCGATTGTCGGACTCCGCTCGATCACGGGATCAAAACATCATCCGCTGGCCCTTGAAATCCCATACTACCGAGCTTCCGGTCTCAATTGAGCGGTTGATCATGTGCGCCACCGCCGCGGCGCGGTGACCGACCTCCACGTTCTCCTCCGGGGTCTGCCGGCTCTTCACGCAATCTAAAAAATTCTTCATGTGTGCCGTGGTGCCGTTAACCTCCTCGCACTCGATAATTTCGGGCTTGGCCATGGCGATCCTGGCCTTGGCCTTTTTCTCATATTCGACCATCTTGGGATCGCTGTAATAGGACTTTTCCATGGCCTCGGGCCAACTGCGCACCACCCAGCTGTCATCTTCCATCACTGCCTCGGGCTTGAACTCCAGGTTGCTCGACCAGCCGATTGCCAGACTGCCCTCGGTACCCATTAACTGGAATCCCTGGCCCGCGATGGCGGTATTATTGAAGGTGGTCATCAGGTTGACCATGAATCCCTCGGGCGCGCTGGTACCTGCGTTATACTGCAGGACTCCATTGACCGTATCGGACAAATCCCTGCTCTCTTTCCAGCGGTAGCAATCGCCCATGGCCATCACTCGCGCCGGCGCTTGAACACCCATCAGGAAGTGAATGGTAGTGCACAGGTGCACAAATAGATCCGTGGGGATACCGCCGCTGTAATCCTTGTAGCAGCGCCACTGGAAAAAACGCTCGAGGTTGAACGGGATCTTGGGTGCGGGACCGATGAACTGGTCCCAGTTCACTGTATTGGGGCCGGCATCCGGAGGAATCGGATAAATCCAGGCTCCCCCCGCTGTATTACGGTTGTAGAAAGCGCGCACCATGGTGATCTGCCCCAGCTTGCCGGATTGGATCACCTCGCGCGCCTTGCGCTGCACGGGAGTCGAGATGCCCTGGCTGCCCACCTGGAATACCCGGCCGCTCTTTTTTACCGCCTTGATGATCTCCAGGCCCTCATCCACGGTGTAAGTCAGGGGTTTTTCGATGTACACATCCTTGCCCGCCTGCACAGCCTCGATGGCTATCTTGGCGTGCCAGTGGTCAGGAGTACCGATGATTACCGCATCCACCGACTTGTCGCCCAGGATTTCACGGTAGTCTTTGGCCACCTTGGCCTTTTTGGCTCCCGCGGCTGTAAGCCTTTCCTGGGTGCGGGTGATTCGGCCGGTGTAGGCATCACAGATGTGCGTTATCTCGGCACCGGGGATCTCGAGTATCGAATCCATTATCTGGTGGACACGCGCTCCCACAGCGATACATCCCACTGTAATCCGCTCCGACGGCGGCACTGCGGCTAGTCCCGGGACGGCGGACTTCGTTAAGATTAACGCCCCCAACCCGGCACCGGCAATCTTTCCGGTATCGCTTAGAAACTGGCGGCGGCTCAAATCTTTACCGGAATTTTTAGAAAAATCCATGAAAGCCTCCCTGGTAGAAAGTGTGGCAACTATTACTGGATGGAAAATTCACAGGTATATATTCAATAGTGAAGTTTTTTCGACGCTCTGCAACGGAGGTAGTTAACCTCCTTTTCAACTCAAATAATTTTTTATACAATCACAAGAATGTCAATAGTTTTGCTCCCCTTGCCCGGAACGGCTGCGCACATGTCACCTTCTATCTTCATTTGACGATATTTCCGGCCGGCGCATTCAATAAAAATGGCGCCGCTGTACTTTGAAACCCCCTGATGAAAAACTTGCTTGGCAAAAACGCCTGAATTAATTAGTTTTATGCTTTACTTTACTGGAACCTTGCCGGGGAATTTGCGGTATTAACTTAAGTAAAATCTAAAAGATTACCGGCCCCGGATATGCCGATATAACTATTAAGCAATGAGGTTAGATGCTTGGTAAAAAGAAATTTCTTATAACCGTTCAATGCTGGCTTACCCTTGCCTTTACCGCCGTTGTCCCGGCTTCCGATTTCACCGAACTACCCCCCTACCAGGGACCCTGGCTTACAGCTCCGCCCCGCTGCTCGCATCCGAACCCGGATGCCCCGGCTTTTCGCAGCTTTGTTTCCGGGCAACCGGCCGGCGCGCTCCTGGCTGGCGCGCAGTGGCCGCTGGAGTTGAAAGTAGGCGTGGTGCGGGTGGAATTCACCCCGGACGATAACCCGAAAACCACGGGCAACGGTACCTGGGGCGACATCCCGGTTTTCACTTTCGACGACACCGACGGCGACGGCGTTGACGAAATTGTCGAGGACCCCACAGTTGATACACGCTCCAAGGAATACGTTCAGCGCATTATCCTCTGGGCCTCACAGTACTACGAAGCGGTGAGCCGGGGCAAGGTACTGTTGACAGTGCCGGAACTCGAAGACATTTCCGAGATCTACACCCTGGAACACGAGATGGCCGAGTACGGCAATGACGACGACTATTCCCTGCGCGAGTCCCGGCTGAGCGAGGATGCCATCAAGGCTGCGGACGGCGAGATGGATTTCTCCAAATATGACGTTATCATGGTCTTCCACGCCGGATGCGGACAGCACACCGAATACCTGGGGGACACCCCGGACGACATCCACCCGGTTTCGATAAACCGGGAGCTGTTGCGCGAAATCCTGGCCGAGGGCGATCCAAACTATATGGGACTTCCCACCAATGACCTGGCGCCTGACGGCTCCCAGTTCTTCGCCTCATTCATTCAGATTTTCCCGGAGTCCTCGGTGCAGGACTACCAGGATCCGAAAAACCTCCACGGAGCTCTCCAGGGCACGCTCGGGGTGATAGTACACGAGCTGGGGCACTATTTCGGCCTGCCGGACCTCTATGATGTCTTTGTCGGCACGCGGCCCACCATCGGTTTCTTTGCGCTGATGGCTACCGGTTTCTACAACACCGTAGGCCGCATCCCTTGCCACCCCATGGCCTGGAGCAAGGTTTACCTGGGCTGGGAAACGCCTGTGGTGGTCACCGGGAACGTGGAAAACCTGGTGCTCAAAGCCACCGAGCTGCTGGGCGAGGGAGTTCGCATGATCAAGGTGCCGATCTCCTCGACCGAATATTTCCTTATAGAAAACCGCCTGCGGGATGAGAACTTCAACAACCGCTTCGATTTCAACGAGGTGGGGGGAAATAACTTCTTCCCCGATGTAATGGTCGACGACTACCGGATGCCCGACGGCCGGCTTGCCGAATTCGACTGGTCGATCCCCAACACCAACGGCCTGGATGAGGAGACACTGGCCGGGATGGACTCCATGATGACCGCCCGCATCGGCTCCGGAATTCTGATCTGGCACATCGATGAAGAGGTCATCCGCGATAATTTGACCGCCGATCTCACCAGGAACTGGGTCAACACCGACCCTCACCACCTCGGAGTGGACCTGGAGGAGGCGGACGGCCTGGCGCACATGCTCGAACAGTTCCCGGCGACCCTGGACCCGGGTTTCGGCAGCCCCTTCGATGTCTTCGGGGGCGGGGTCGCCGGGATCAAGAGCGAAACCCTGGGCAACCTTAACCTGGTGTTCGGTGTCTATACCGATCCCAGCTCTTCCAGCTATACCGGGCTGCCCTCGAACATCGAGATCAGCGGTTTCCGCTCGGTCACCGTATCTCCGGGCGAACCCGTGGTCGACAGCCTGATCTCCCTCGACATCCGTTTCGACGCCGTAAGCCGGGGCGAGCACCTGTCTCACCCCCTGGCCGGCTGGCCTCACCGTCTGATGACCGGCACCGAACATTCCAGCCCCCTGGTGGTGGATCTGGCCCCGGGCATTCCCGGAGCCGAGGCGGTGCAGTTGACCGATGACGGCAGGGTGTACCTGGCGGCCGCCGGCGGCGAGGGCCGTTTCGTGGCCGAAGTCGGCGATAGTGTTACCGGCTGCCCGGCGGCGGGGGATATTGACGGCGACGGTTTGCCGGAGCTGGTGGCGGCGGCAGGCGACGGCTCGGTGTGGGCCTGGCACCTGAGCCTGGATGGGGAGCTCGAGGTGCTGGACGGCTGGCCGCTGTTTCCGGCCCGGACTTTCAGCGCAACTCCGGTGCTGGCGGATGTCAGCGGCGACGGCATACTGGATGTGATTGTCGGCGGCAGCTCAAACGAAGGCTCTCAGCTCTATGTATTTGCAGCAGCGGCTGGGCAGTCTCCCGCAGGCTGGCCCGTGAGCCTCGATGACCAGGTGAGCGCCGCAGCCGCGGTGGAGCTCAATACCGCGGGCGCCGTCCAGGCGATCTACGTGGGTACGGGCGCAGGCAGCTTCTACGGTTTCGATCCTGCCGGACAGGAACTATTCCACCTCGACCTGGGGGCTCCCATCCTGAGCCAGCCGGCGGTGGGAAGGCTCGGCTTGCCGGCCGGAGCACCGGTGGATTTCATGGTGTGCGCTTTCGGCTCGGACGGACGTATCTGGCTGATCGACCGTCAGGGAACCATTCAGCCGGGCTGGCCGGTGGAAACCGGCGGCCGCTGCCTGGCAGGCGGGGCAATCGGCGATGTGGACGGGAACGGTCTCAACGAGATCGTGGTCCCGGTCGATTACCCGGATACACTTTATCCGGGACAACACCGTCTCTATGTATTCAATTTCAACGGCTCTACCCCGGCCGGTTTTCCGCTTTCGATCAACGCACCGCTGTGGCGCAGCGAACCGCGATACTTGAGCCCGCCCTCGCTGGCCGATCTTGACGGCGACCGCGCCCAGGAGATCATCCTGGCTACCGCGGGCCGCCTGGCCCTGGCTTTTTCAGGCAGCGGCAATCCCAGACCGGTGGCGCGCTTCATCCTCGGCTCGAACGCCCTGGCCGCGCCGGTCCCTGCCGACCTCAACGGAGATGGAGTACTTGACATCCTCTTCGCCGACTCCGAGGGATATATCTACGCCTACAATACCGAATATCAGGGCATCGATGTCCAGTGGGCGGGCCTGGGAGCGGACCCCAGGCGCAGCGGAATCAACCTCCGGCTCCAGAGCCATCCCGGGGTCTCCTCCTCGGCGGAGGTGCTTCCCGACAACTTTTGTTACCTCTATCCCAATCCCGTACAGGACGCAGCGGCCAGGTTACATATAGTCTACCGGCTGGGCCGCGATGATGTCACCCGGGTCACCGCGGATATCCTCACGGTAAGCGGGGAAACGGTTGCCCGCCTGGAGGGGCCGAACATCTCGGCCGCGGGAATCTCCAACGAGATCATCTGGGATACGGACCGGATGGCGAGCGGGGTTTACCTGGTACTAGTCAGGGCTTACTCCGCCGGCGCCGGCACCGCCCGGTTGATCCGCAAGGTGGCGGTTATTAAATAAAAGATAAATAAGGGACAAAGGCACATAGGCACAAAGGAAAAAATGGGGCGCGGCGTGCCGCGCCCTTCAAAGAGCCTGCAAAAGAAAGCACCAAAGCCTAAAAAGGTGGATTTTATGAAAAGATTTTTTTCGGTCATAACTCTGGCCACCGGCGTCACCCTCTTTTTCTCGGCCCCTCTCGCAGCAATCTCCAGGGATGCGGGAACCACCAGCCTGAACTTCCTCAAAGTGGGAGTGGGGGCGCGGGCCGCGGCGCTCGGGGGAGCTTTCAGCGCGGTCTCGGATGATGTCAGCGCAGTTTTCTGGAACCCGGCCGGCCTGATCGAGGCCCAGCCGCTGGAGATGTTTTTCATGCACCACCGTTTCATCGAAGATATCTCCCAGAGCGCCGCCGGTTTGGCTTTCGATTTTCGGCAGGTACGCCTCGGTGTCTCGATGAACTATTTCAGCATGGGCGAACTCGAACGCAGAAGCGGCAACTCGGTTCTCCCGGACGGCGTGTTTACGCCTTTCGACATGGCACTGGGTATCAGCGCGGCCTACCGGTTTACGGAGAATATCGACATCGGGGCTACCTGCCGTCTGGTGCACGAGGACCTGGACTCGGAGACCGCCAGGGCCGTGCTGGTTGACCTGGGAGTCAAGGTGCGTACCCCGCTGCCCGGGCTGGTAGCCGCGCTTACCGTGCAAAACCTGGGGTCACAGCTGAAATACCAACTCTCGGGTTTCGATGCTCCCCGGCTGATCAGCCTGGGCGCAGCCTACCTGAAAACCCTGCCCTTAAAACACAGCACTCTGCTGGCCACCGTGCAGGTTACCTCCCCCAACGACAATGATACCCGCTTTGCAGTAGGCGGCGAGTACGGCTACAAGGATTTTCTTTTCGGCAGACTGGGTTACCGCAGCGGTCTGGATTACGAGGATGTCTCTTTCGGCTTCGGGGTGCACTACCGTAAACTTCGCTTCGACTACGCTTTCGTGCCCTATTCAGACCTGGGGAATTCCCACCGTTTCAGCTTTATTTACGGGTTCAAGGGCCCGTGGTGAAATTCTTGACCTGCATTTATCAATAATTGAAGCGAACTGCCAATCTGCCTTCCGGATTGGATTTGAATTGAAGACTCCCCGCAGTAAGCTGCTGGGAATCTTCGATTGTTAGGTTTTTTTTGATTATTACTATTCGCTCGCTATTCAATGCAACCCCTCCTTCAGATAAATCTCTTCATAACAGGCCGGGAAACAACGGTATGAACTTATTGAAGTTTCGCCCCTTATTTCTTCTATTGAGTTCAAAATACTTCCCCCTCGTTCCTCAACTTTTCATGTTATCTGCTTACGTCGCCTTATTCATTGGGAGTGTTGGAGTCGGTTACGATCCCAGGATTGCCCCTTTCATTGCCAGTACCAATTTAGCCAGCCAGATGGTTTGGAACGTTTGGTGGCCGGTCGTCCTGGTCCTGGCGGCTGTTGTCGGGCGGGTATGGTGCGCGGTTTGTCCCCTGGAACTCGTCAACTCCCTGTCAAGCAGGATAGGTCTTAAAAAAAAAGCGCCGAGGTTCCTCAGAAGCGGGTGGGTTGTTACCCTTTTCTTTGCGTTTATCCTTTTCGGCGCCGGGAAATATCTGGGACTCCAGGCAGTACCTCGGACTCTGGCAATCTACCTGGCAAGCGTTCTCATCCTCACAGTAGTGTTAGGCTTGATCCTGGAAAAACGCTCTTTCTGCTCATATGTCTGCCCCCTTGGCAGTATCATCGGTATGTATTCCTACATTGCCGGTCTGGAATGGCGTGCAGATAATCCACAAATTTTTAAAGATTGTAAAACTAAAGATTGCGTTGCGAAGAATAATTATTATAAAATTTCGGGCCATTCCTGCACATCGAATCTCTTTCCGGCCAAGATACCCGATAACCGCCAGTGCCTGCTTTGCACCCACTGCCTGAAAGCATGTCCCAAGTCGAATTTCAGGTTATCTTTGCGCATGCCGTTCGCTGATTTCTTTAAAAAGATAAAGCTGATCCCCGCTGAGATGGGTATCCTTATGCTTATTATCGGCTTTGTCAATAATGACTGGCACGCGCTCGTGGTTTTCACCCTGGTTCCACTGCTTGTGTGCCTGCTGATTTCCTGGAGGTCTCCGGGGCCCATGCTCAATGCCTTTATGGTGCTTCTTATTCCCACCACTGCCGCGGCCCACATGCTGCACGCCTTCCGGGCTACAATCTGGAACTGGCCTTTATACACACTCAACTTCCTGGATCCTCTGGGGATCCAAACCGCCACCATGCTGGCGGAGAAAACCCTGGTTATCGACCGGAGCGGGCTGGGCCCTGCCTGGAGGTTATTCGGCAATACCACATGGCTCCTTTACGGTTTCGTATTCGCGGCGTCGGTAGCAATAATATTTAAAAGCCCGGTAACTGAAAAGATCGGCCGGGCAGGGAAAATGGCCCTGGTAATAAGCGTAGCCGCCTACATCGCCAGTTTCTATATTTAATCTCAAGAATAGTCAATGAAATCACCGGAGATTTCTTGCTCTTTCGGCTGATATTGCACAAAATGTATAGTCAAGCATAATAGGTCTTAAAAAATGCGCCGAGGTGGCCATCAGCAGGAAGATATTTGCTGAAATCCTGTTTCGAATTGACCGATTGCTCTTGTTTTCAGGGTAAAACCTACATTTTGAGAATGAAATAAGACAGACGTGTATCTTTATTCAAGTTTTGATTAATAGAAATCTTGTCTTTCAAGAGAAAAAGGACTAATCTATCGAAAAAGACGATAAAGAATCTTTTGATTAAAGCCAAGAATGACGGCGCCTGAATCTAAAGTAAAAAAAACAGGTAAAATTACACTTATAGACTTTATTACGGGGAAGGTTTTTATAATACTCCCTTCAAAGGAGAAAGTGAATGAGGCTGATATCGCTCAATTCCTTGGAGGCTGGAAAAACCTTAGGAAGACCGATCTACAACGAGAAAGGCGCTCTGTTGCTGAGGGCCGGTGCAACTGTTTCCACCCGGTATATCAGGCACCTGAAAGAAATGGGATATACTTCGGTGTATGTCCAGGAAAAAGGTTACGAGGATATCGAGGTTAAGGATGTTATTTCCGAAAAGACCAGAATGGAAGCGGTCGCTACAATCTCAGAGACTTTTGATGCGGTTCGGGCCAGCGATACCAGGTCTGATAAAGTTGCACTCGACAGGCAAAAAATCTCCGGAGTGGCGAACAAGATCGTGGACGACCTGGTCGGCGCCGGCGACCAGATTATGGACCTGGTCGACTTGAAAAGTTTCGACAACTACACTTTCCTGCACTCTGTCAACGTCAGTGTGCTGACCATGCTTACTGCTGTCAATACCGGCGAATTCACGACCCTGGAATTAAGAGATATGGCTATAGCCGCTCTCCTGCACGATATCGGCATGGCCCATATCCCCATTGAGATCGTGCAGAAAAAAGGCAAGCTTAACCCCGAAGAGTTCGCACGGATGAAAAAGCATACAAAAATCGGCTACGAAATCCTTCTGCATAAATCCAGTATGAAACCCCAGATCGCCAATGTCGCCCTCCAGCACCACGAATGCTTCAACGGTACCGGCTATCCCAACGGCCTGACAGATGAAAAAATTCACATCTGGAGCCGGTACACTACTTTGGCCGACGTATACGATCCGCTCACCTCCGACAGAAGCTACAAGAGGAGACTGCCTCCACTGGTGGCCCTGGAGTATCTCGAGCTTGGCAGGGGGACTCTTTTTGATCCGGATTGCATGGATGATTTTATCAGTCACATCGCCCATTACCCGGCAGCAAGCACGGTTGTTTTAAACACAGGAGAAATTAGTGTCGTTGTCGCCAATAATACCCGGCAGCTGGACCGTCCGCTGGTCAGGGTCCTTACCACTCCGGACGGGAAGGATCTCGACAAGCCGTTCGAGATAGACCTTGCCAAACAGTCCGAATACTCTATTAAAAGCGTTCAGGATTAGGTCTGATCTGATTGCGCCGCGACACATGACTACAGGCTTTCCATTCCGGCCACTCAGGTAGTTACCTTCACAGTCGATATTGACTGCTTTTTTATCCCGGTACTATGCCTCTCGAAATTGCCAAAATAGTTGAAAAAAAAGAACTCGAGGGCGAAGAGCTGCTCCGCCACCTGGTTGCGCGTGTCAAAAAATGCGAAATCACGGCGATCCAGGACAAGCGCCTGATCTTTACCCGGGTGCTCACTTCTCTGGAAAAAATTTTCGGTAGTTATCAAGCTACGGAGAAAAAGGAGCCTCTGGTGCTTATCACCCAGGCCCTCTCACGCCTGCGCCAGGACCCTCAACTGAAAGGCCGGGAAGAAAAAATCGGCCGGGTCAGCAAATTGATGGCGGACCTGGCGGATAACGGGTTTTTAAAAGTAAAGCGCGGCCGGAGTGAAGAGCCTGATTACACGATTATCAGACATAGGCTTGAGGTACTGACAAACGGCGGAGAAAAAAATACTTATGAAATCCTCAGGAAGATACCCAGCACTCGTAAAGCAGCCCGTGAAGAAAAAGAACGGCTGGCTACCTACCGCGAAAAATTGAAACTTATCGAACAGATCGGTGACACCTGCAAAAAGCTTGTTGAGAGCCTGAATCACAAGTTCGGGGATGATCAGACCAAGCGGCAGGACACCCGGACGGTGCAAAAATACTTCAAGGACCTCGAGCAGAAGGTTAACTTCGCCCGTTGTATCCTGACCGGTAGCGGTTACGTCGACGGTGAGTTTATGGCTCAACTCAAGCTTGAATCCCTGGACCTGGCCGATCAGATGAAAGAAAAGACCATGATCCAGAAGTTCATCTTTCTCGAAAGCCTCAACTGGTTACGCAACCGTCTGGCGAGCCGCACTTTTAATAACCCCGAGATTCAGGTGCATTTCCTTCTCAATCGCATGATTTTCCCACACGCTCCCTGGAACCCCAAAGGAATCGACGAAATACGCCAGGCATTCGAAAATATCGGCATCTCCTGCACCGACCTCGAGCGGAGATTCAACAACCATGCCCCGGATCAGCAGGAATCAAGAGATGTTTCATCGACCGAGGTTGACTGGAAAAGAGAACAGATAGATCTGTTGATAACGCAACTGGTAGCTTTGAAAAATAAGATCAGCGAGCGGAAATCAGTCGAGGAAGGTATCAGCCTGATTAATAAATTCCTCCGGCAAGGTATCCGTAAACCTGCCAACTTAACCAACATCGGAATCATCTCCCGGGAAATTAAGTCCCTGGTCAAGATGAATTACCTGGACAAGCTGTTGCGATTGCTGTCGACGGATACCCGGTTGGCTAAATATGTCGGCTCTCTGCGTAAGGGTCTCGGTGATATAAACGTTATCCAGCAGTTGCAAGCCTTCCGGATGGCACACGGTTTAAGCAACCTCCATGACGAGAGAGCGCAGGAGAGGATCGCCGCTTTTATCAGCTCGATGGATGTGGTCCGGTTTCTCACCGTCATGGCCGGCGGCTCTGTCACGGTCAGTGAGGCCACCACGGATAAAGTGACTATCCGCGCACGGGCCGGTACCGGGAAGCTCCTGGACACCAGCACCTGCACCATGTCCGGCAAAGGCGCCACTTACGATAAAGCGGCAGGCTTCATCAACAAGGAATTTGAAAACCTGCTTCTTAATTATGAAAGGCCTGATTTAGAAGCCCGCTGTACCGAAAGCAACCCGGGTTACTCGCGTGAAAAGGATATCCGGGTAAAGATAAAACAATATTCCTGGCTCTGCGAACGACACCCTTTTCTCAAGCTCTACTTCGGGGCCGCATCGCTGCTGGTCAGCCCCTTTATGTTCAATATGCTGGAGGGCGAACGGGAGAAAGAGGAAAAAACCATCCTCCGGGGTACCGCCGATTTTATGGATAAGGTGATCGAGCTCGAGCGATACCTCCTTGAGAAAATCGAGGAGGTGACAAAAGGTCTCGAGGTAAGCATCCTCGATAAAAATCGACTGGATTCCTGCATGGTTTCCGAAGTCGGCCCGGAGGTTTTAAGTACCGGCAAAGCCGACTCTATCTGCTGGCTGCTTCTCGAAGAGGGCGTGCGCGAGGTCTTTCCCAAGCTCAATTTCGAACTTCTAGTGATGATTATGCAGGAAGATGGAATCTTCTCCTCCGATGAGGTTTATTCCGAATTTAGTGGCAATCCCATGACTGAGGAGGAAAAGGCTTTCTGGGAAAAATATGGAGACTACCAGCTTGATGCACAGGCAGAGGAAGATGCACCGGCAGGCGGGTCTACGGTTTGCAAGCGCAGTGTGGAGAAGCTTTTTGAAGCTCTGGAGAACATCTCGATTGTTTTCGATACTCTTAAGAAAGAGGGCTATGCTAAGCACATCCCGGTGATGCACCGGGATCAGCTGGTGACCAATGTCCGTGACGCCCGTTATTACATCCGGGACATCCTTAAAACTCTGGACAACCAATCCCAGGATGCCTTCAAGCTGCTGCATGATGGTGATGATCTTCTCCAGAAAATCAGGGATGAGATTCAGCGCACCCAGATAATCGAAGAAACTGTCAATGTTGAACAGGAAAATATCGAAGTGCCTCTCTATGAGATCCACTCGATCCTGGTGACTATCAACTCGAGCTATATGGTAACTTTGAGCGAACTTATCAAACTGATCGGCCAGAAGCACAAAATGACCCGGGGAGGGCTGGTCGGAAATGAACAGATAGAAGCTGCCGGGGGAATTATGGCAAACATCGACTCGGCGCTCGAAACCCTGATAAGCAACGCCCGCAATATTAAACTCGAGACTCCTACTATTCCTACAGGTTTGCGGGATGCCATGATAGTCAATCTGACTTCCGCCGTTGGCGAAATAAAACGCCTCAAGCGGAACAGGTTGATAACCCAGAGCTGCCAGCATCCGAACGACCTGAAGATATATCTCAACCTAGTTGCCCGCGATATACTCGAACACAAGTTGATAGTGCCTCTTAACAACATCCGGTCAACCCTGAAAAAATGCCCGATCTACATGGATGAACAGCAGTACTCGATCTGGAAGCCCGAAGGCGTTGAGAAAATATCCACTTCCATGTTCGGACGAATGGATGTGCCGGTTCTTTCTCTGGACGACCTGCCCGGTGTCCTGGATTCGACGATCGATATCAGCGACCAAATGGCCGACCGGCTTGTGGCCGGGGGCCGCGACTACCGTCAGAAAATCGCCCTGCAGGGCCAGGCCCCTCCGGAGAAGACAAACTTCGACATTTTTGCCGACAGGGTGGCCCGGAACGTCTCAGGCGCCTTGGGACAGCTGCACACCTGTTTCGTGCCTGATGAAAAAAATAATGTGACCATCGATCCGGAAAATCTGGAAAATATCCTGCGTGTAGTCGGCACATGTGTCGGAGAACTTTGCACCCTGTTCACCGATTTCAAAAAGAACGAGGAACCCTTTGATGATGAAATCGGCGTTTTGCGCAAGATAGTCCCGGTGCTCGAAGGTTTGCGAAACTGTGTCAACGACTACAACGCCAAATACCTGAAACAGAAAAAAACCGCCGACCTGGCGCGCAGCGAGACAAACTGCGACAAGACCCTGATCGCCTTTTGCCAGGAGTTGTCCAAGTACGACGACCCAACCACATCTGAATATAAAATCCTAATTATCCGGGGAAGAGTATATATCTCTCTGGAAAATTTGGCACAGCAGGTCCTGGGGACGATGAAAGGAGATTTCAACGCTGAGAGGAAAAAAAAATGCCGGATCTTGTTGAACGAAATTTTTTACCTGATGAGCCATGTCAAAACCGAGATTAGGGACTTGCCGCTGTTTAAAAAGTTCAGGCAGAGCGCCCTGCAGGCCGCCGCCGACTGCGGCAAACCCGATCTTGCCAAAGAGGTAAAAAC
>CAZSTM010000027.1:0-16987 GCA_964609635.1 uncultured Gemmatimonadales bacterium | reverse complement strand
GGATAAAGTGGTCGTGACGGTCATGGGTATACACGATGGGGAAAGCTCCGGCCGCTCCGATATTAGGATGGCTTTCCACGGTCTCCACCAGAATTTTCAGAAAGTCCTCTCGTTCTACCACGGTATCGTTGTCCATGAAAAGAATGAACTCGCCGTCGGCAACTCTGAAGCCCACCTGCCTGCCCAGCGGGATTCCCAGATTCTCCTCGCAGAAGACCGGGTGAACGCGGTTGTCCTTCAGGGCCAGGGAAATCAGATAATCGCGAGTACCATCCGTGGAGCCGTTGTCAACCGCGACCACATTGAGGTTCGGGTAATCCGTTTTTTCCAGAAGGCTTTCCAGGCATCTGTGGGTGTAATCGAAGTTGTTCCAGCAGAGCACCACTGCCGAGACCCGCCCGGCCACGCAGTCGCAGGAAGTGTCCTTGAGGCTGGGAAATTTGTTCAGGCGCAGGGTTCTCAAGCCCGGGGCCAGAACTTTGGCCAGCAGGTGGAACCTGCCGAAAATCTTTTCCGCTTCGAGATCGGAGACCTGTTTGCCCAGGAACTCGTTGGGGAGGTTGAGATAGAGGTTGTCCGGGTCCCAGAGGTTGAAATTGCTCATCACGCCGTTGATCACCTGGATACCGTCGTAGCTGAGTCCGGAGATCAGGTAGAAATAGACATTCCACCAGTTATACATCTTCTGGTCGATAGTCACCAGGACCTTGTTGTCGAGGACCATGAACTCATTTTTTTTATTGACGCTGGAGAGCGTGCCGGCCAGCTCGGATATGCCCTGCCGGTCGAAACCGAGAAACAGTTTCACCTGTTCGGAGTTGAGCAGTTCCTCCCAGTCGTGGACGTACATTGCCTTGCAGAGCAGTTCCGGGCGGGTTTCGACTGCGATCAGATACTGATTCTCTTCAAGACGCCGAAACAGTTCGAAAAGCTGGTATCCGAGACCTATGCCGAGCATGATCACCATCCGCTTACCGCGGATGTCGAGCTCGTGGGCCGACTCCTTGACCAGGATCTTATTGTTGCTCTCGTCCTCCACCAGGTAGGAAAAACGGCCGTCCTCACCCCGATAGAGGTTTTCCAGCACCTTGCCGACGACTCTTTTATCGAGTCTGCGGTGCACGGTCGGATAACGGTCCCGAAGCAACTCCAGGTTGGAAAAAAGAGTGGATAGTTTCTCTGACATGGATATTCTATAAGCTTTCCTGAAAAACAAAGATGTCCGCGTAGCAGGCGGCCAGCGAGAAAGATACAGTATCCTTACTTGGCGCTTTGGGGAATACAGTAAAAGTCGGCCTAGCGGAAACATCCCTGTTTCACGCCTTGAGGGGCGTAAGCGCTTACCTTATTTATCGGTCAGAAATCGCTTTGATTTAGGCTATTTTCGTAGATCTGGAAATATCAACAGGTTGCCATTCTGCATTATTTCCCGGCGGGAGTGATTTACGGATAGAAGGGCCGATTTAACTGAGATATAAACCGTCACTTGCTTTAAAATTATCACCTTTGTTAATCAATCTTTTGTCTATAACAGGGGGTTTGTCCTTGCTTTTGCGATAGATCGGTTTAAAATCTGGGAAATAGGCGAGGGCGGGGATATTTTATCCTGAGAATGAAAATAAACCGTCCGTAACCTCACAAGGAGTAAGCCATGAAAGAACTTCTGCTTCGGATTTTTCTGCTGACCGTTATCTCCTGCCAGGTTTTACCCGCCGGGGACCAGTCTCGTCCCACGCTGCGGGAACTGGGGATTGTGATCGGCAGGCTGCCCCCGGGGCGTTTCAATGCAATCACCGATGTAGCCGGCGTACTGGTGGGCCACACCACGGTAATCCGCGGCGAAAACATCCGCACCGGGGTTACCGCCGTCCTTCCGCACGGCGGCAACCTGTTCCTGGAAAAAGTCGAGGGCGCGGTGGAGGTTTTCAACGGCTACGGCAAGCTGGCGGGTATCACCCAGGTCAACGAGCTGGGAGAGATCGAGACCCCCATCCTGCTGACCAATACGCTTTCCGTGCCCAGGGTGGCGGATGCGATGATCTCATACATGCTGCGCCTGCCGGGCATGGAAAATGTCTTTTCCATAAACCCGCTGGTGGCGGAAACCAACGACTGGTGGCTCAATGATATCCGGGCTCGCGCCGTGGAGCCTGAAGATGTTTATGCGGCGATCGAGCGGGCAGACTCCGGGCCGGTGGAGCTGGGCTCGGTGGGTGCGGGCACGGCAACCCGCTGCCTGGGATTTAAAGGAGGTATCGGCAGCGCCTCGCGCGTGGTACAAATCGATGGACAGACCTTCACCGTCGGCGCCCTGGTGCAGACAAATTTCGGCGGGAGCCTTACCATAAACGGCATCGGGGTGGGAGAGAAAATGAGAAAGGCGGGCGTAAACCCCGGTGGCTCCTGCATAATAGTCCTGGCCACCGATGCGCCGACAGGGCACAGGAACTTGAGACGTCTGGCGCGCAGGTCGTTCGCCGCGATGGCCAGGACCGGAGCAGATTTCTCTAACGGCAGCGGAGACTATGCGATCGCTTTCACCACCCATCGCGGCTTTCGAAAACAATCCTCGAAAAATCCCGCTTCCACGGTCCGCGGGACTTTGAACAACAATGCCGTTGACCCTTTGTTTATTGCCTGCGCGGAAGCCGCTGAGGAGGCTATCGTTTCTTCCCTGGTGGCGGCAACCACGATTACCGGCCGGGAGGGCCACCGGGTGGAAGCCATCGACCTGGGAAAATTGAAAGCCGCCTTGCAGCGATCCCGGCAGAATTGAGGGACGGTCTTGTTTTTGCCTAACTCTATAAATTACAAAAACTTATATTTGCCCTGGATCGGTTTCATTCAGCAACTAATAAGACTAACTATCTGCATACCAAAGAGTTGACGAATCCGGTTGAGGTTATCCAAGCGCTAAGGGGTTAACGGAATTACTTAAGGTTATCCACAGCGTAAGGGGTTATTGGAATTCACTGCACTTAGGAAGACAATTGATAATTTGACAATAAGTTGCATAACTTTATGTAAAACAGTATGATAGCCGTCGTTGCAACTAATTTCTCACATTTAAAAAGCCTTATTCGGTGCCTGTGGATAACTTGTGGATAAAATAAAGGCCTTGCCGAAAAGGCTTGTGTATTTCAATCCGCATAAGCTCTATCCGGCAAGGCCTGGAAGCTATAATTAACAGAAATATTCTCGTTCCCGACACCTTAAATTTGAGGAACCGCCGAACCGGAGCTCAGGCCAGTTTCCAGGGTGCGCGGTAGGCGCGGCTCAGCATCTTATTCGCCTGATCATCCCCGATAAAGCGCTCCTTGTCAAGATCGTATTTCAGACGGCGGCCTACTCTGAGAGAGATATTGGCCAGGTGCGGTGTGGACGAGGCGTAGTGGCCGTCCTCAATGTCCGAGGCAAAGCGCTTACGGCTTTTGACACAGTCAATGAAAGCCTTGACGTGTGTCTGATGCTGATCGCTGTCCCCGCTGTCGAGAGGGAGTGTTTTGGCGTGTGACTCATCTCCAAACTGTTCCATTTCCGGGGCCAGGGAGTAGCCCTGTCGGTCGACAAAAAGGCTGGCTTCCGTGCCGTGAAACTGGATACCGTAGTGACGGCCGTCCTTGGTTTCTCGGGAGCATCCCCGGTATTCATAGGTGCAGATAAAGCCGGGGTATTCGAAAGTCGCCAGCATGGTGTCCGGGGTTTCGCGGTTATCCAGCAGGGCGTACTTGCCCCCGGAGGTGGAGACATACTCGGGGCCGTTGACTTTCATCGCCCACTGCACCACATCGATCAGGTGGGTGCCCCAGTCGGTCATCCAGCCGCCGGCGTAATCCCAGAACCAGCGGAAAGTGGACCAGAAGCCCTCGACACCGACCCCGAAACGGTTTCTGTTGAACGGCCGCATGGGCGCCGGTCCCAGCCACATATCCCAGTCCAGGCCCTCCGGCGGGTCGCTGTCCGGCGGGTTGCCGATCCCCTCCGGGTACTCATTCCCATAGTTCCAGGTGCAGACTCGTGTGATACGGCCCAGGCGGCCGCTCTGGACTATTTCCACCGCCCGCTGGAAATGCTCGCCGCTGCGCTGCTGAGTGCCCACACCCACCACACGGTCGGTTTCCCGCGCCACCTCGACCATCTTCCGTCCCTCGCTCACTGTCACCGAGATCGGCTTTTCCACGTAGACATCCTTGCCCGCCCGGCAGGCCATCACTGTCATCAACGGGTGCCAGTGGTCGGGAGAGGCCACCACCACCACGTCCAGCTCTTTCATCTCCAGGAGCCTGCGGAAATCGCTGAAAGATTTCGGCGCGGGTTTCTCCTCCTCTTCCAGCTTTTCCAGGGCCTTTTCCAGGTTGGATTTATAGCAGTCGCACACCGCGGCGATACGAGCATTTTCCTCCTCCGCAAAGGCCATCATGTTGCTCCGGCCCATATTCCCGGTGCCGATCACCCCTACCAGAATCTCATCGTTCGAGCCGACGATCTTTTTTTCTTTGGAAGCCACGGCCGGCGCGACGGCACCTTCGAGGGCAACGGCGGCGGCTGCCAGGACCGCGCCGGATTTCAACAGTTGACGGCGTGGAATACTCTTGTCCTCAGGCTTGCCCATTGATTTCTCCTTGGGGTTTAGGTTGTGAGTCAATCATCTTTTTTTATCGCCCACAGAAGCCCGCGCTCCATGGTCTGCTGGAACCCCTCGCAGTGGATCGAGACGGCGTCGTGGCCGAGCACTGTATGAAAGACCCTGCCCTTGCCGTAGTTCTTGACCATGATCATCGGGTAGTCGCGCTGCTGGTCATTGCTGAACGCCTCGGCCAGCACGTGATAGTTCGAATATTCGGTCAGGTCGCGGTACAACTCGTCTGTTACCGGGAAATCTTCCAGGCCCCGGGTGATAAAATGCTCCTTATCGACTATTTTCACCGTTAAGGGACCGTAATGGTCGTGCCCTGCCTTAGGTTCGTGGCCCTCTTCAGTGCGCCAGAGCAGACCCACCAGGTCCTCGTACTCCGACCAGCCCGGAAAGGAGTTATTGGCCGAGTGGACTATACTTATACCCATGCCCGAGCGCACCAGCTCAAGAAAAGCTCGTTCAACCGCTTGCGGCCAGCGCTCCAGGATGATAAACTGCAGCACGATCCCATCGTAATCTTTGACACTCTCTGTGGTGAAAATCCACGGGTCCTCGCACATTACCACGGTGAACCCTCTGTTCTCTAAGACCTCTCTCAGGGCCAGAGCGTTTTCCCGCCAGCCGTGGTATTGCTCCTCGCCGAACAGCAGCAGGATTCTGCCCTTGGATTCCTGTTCCGGTTTCTGCGCGCAGTCGCTTGAACCGACAGCGAGGCAGACTGCCGCGCCGACCAGCAGGCATAGTTTGATAAGTTTCATCTTTTGGACTCCTTGTTGTCTGACAGGTCGGGCCTTATTCACCGAAGGCCTCATCGAAAACCCTCTTCGAAGGCGGAAAGTCCAGGTCGCGCACGAAAACGCAGGCCTCGGCCGCGCCGTGCTCCCGGTCCATCGCCGCATCCTCCCACTCTACGGACAGCGGACCATTGTATCCGGCCTCGTTCAGAGCCCGGATTATCTCCTCGAAATTCACATCTCCCCGGCCCAGGCTGCGGAAGTTCCAGCCGCGTCCCGGTTGATCGAAATTAAGGTAACTGCTTAGAATGCCGGAATGACCGTCCAGGGTGATAATCGCATCTTTCATGTGTACGTGATAGATCCGGTCGCCGAACTCCTGTATGAAACGCACCGGGTCCACGCCTTGCCACTGAAGGTGACTGGGGTCGAAGTTGAAACCGAACTCCTTGCGGTGGCCCAGGGCCTCCAGCGCCCGCTTGGCGGTAACAATGTCGAAAGCGATCTCGGTAGGGTGAACCTCCAGCGCGAACTTGATACCCAGCTCTTGGTAGACGTCGAGAATCGGGTTCCAGAGCTCGGCGAAGCTGCGGAAGCCTTTATCGATCATTTCGCCCGGCACCGGAGGGAAAGAATAGATCAGGTGCCAGATCGGCGAACCGGTAAAGCCGCAGACCACATCGATATTTAAGTTTTTCGCTGCCTGGGCCGCTTTTTTCTGGGCCTCGACAGCCCAGGTACGCTTGGCCTCCGGATCTCCGGCACACTCCTCGGGAGCGAAAGCATCGGAGCGCTGATCATCGTTGGGATCGCAAACCAGCTGGCCCGAAAGGTGGTTGCTGATCGCCCAGACCTTGAGGCCGTGCTTGGCAAGCAGTTGTTTTTTCTTGTCGCAGTAGCCGGGGTCCGCCGCAGCCTGGTCCAGCTCCATGTGGTCCCCCCAGCAGGCCAGCTCCAGGCCGTCATAGCCGAAACCTTTTGCTTTCTCGCACATCACCTCCAGCGGCAGGTCCGCCCACTGCCCGGTAAAAAGAGTTACGGGTCTTGCCATGTGTGCCCCTCCTTAGTCGATTGCTCCGGTGTAATGAATAGTCCAGCCGGGAATTAATAAAGATTTTATATTAAGAATTCTGGCTCCCAGGTTTTTCCTGACGATTCAGAATTTCTTGAACGGGGTCCATTTACGGCTGCGGCCGGCCTCGAGCACTGTCTCGATAAAGGCCATGCCCCGGACTCCATCCTCCACGCCGGGATGATCCAGGCGCTCCTCAGGAGTTACCCCGCTTTCGGCGGCGCGGATACTGGCCACGGCGCCCAGATAGATGTTGCCGAACGACTCGATATAGGCTTCCGGGTGGCCGGGCGGGACGCGTGTGGCCAGCTTGGCCGCCGCAGACAGGTAGTCGTGGCCGCGGCGATAGATCTGCACCGGAGCGCCGGGTGCGGAAACATACAGATAGTTCGGATGCTCCTGAGACCAGTACAGCGCCGACTTGTCGCCGTAAACCCGAATCTTGAGGTTGTTCTCCTCTCCGGCCGAGATCTGACTGGCGTGCAGGATACCCCGTGCGCCGCCCTCATAATGGATCAGCACGTTGACATCATCATCCAGCTGACGTCCGGGAGCGAAAGTGGTAACATCGGCGCAGAGCTCCTCGATCTCCAGCCCGGTGATATAATGCACCAGGTTTGCGCAGTGCGAGCCGATGTCGCCGAGACAGCCGGCGGGCCCGGACTGCTTGGGGTCCGTGCGCCATACCGCCTGACGGACGCCCTCGAGCTCCAGACGGGTCAACAGCCAGTCCTGCGGGTACTCGACTATGATCTTCTTGATCTCGCCGATTTTTCCCTCGGCCACCAGGGCTTTGGCCTGCTTGGCCCTCGGGTAGCCGGTGTAGTTGTGGGTCAGCACGAAAACCTTGCCGCTTTTTTGAACTATTTCGCGAAGCTCCAGCGCCTGTTCGAGGCTGACAGTCATCGGCTTTTCGCAGACCACATGGAAGCCGGTCTCGAGAAAGGTTTTGGCTATCGGGAAATGCATATGGTTGGGGGTGACTATAGAGACAAAATCCATGCGCTTGTCCGCAGCCAGGGCGGCCTCTGCCTCTGCCATTTCCTGGTAGGTGCCGTAAGAACGGGCCGGATCGATGAAAACCTTCTCGCCGAAAGCCCGGCCGCGCTCAGGTACCTCATCGAACGCGCCGCAGACCAGCTCGATCTGTTCGTCCATAAGGGCCGCCTTGCGGTGCACCGCGCCGATAAAAGCGCCCTCGCCTCCACCGACCATGCCCATCCTGAGCTTTCTTTTGTGGATAGCCGCCTGTTGATCTGACATTGCAGTTATACCTTTCGAGGAATGTTGGGGAAGGAAAAATATCTTGACGGACGTTGAAAAAAAAGCTTTCAAGCGCCCCGGGATTGAAATTTATGGCTTCTTTCAACCCGCTTCTTGAGAGCCTGAAAAAACGCTTTACTAAAAAGAAGTTCAGGCTCCAAATTAGAGCCGGTCCGCGGGTTTGTCAACTGATATTGGCGACACCTGTCGCATAAGCTGACACATCCGGCGCAGAGAGTTAAAGTATTGACAAGCTTAACCGAAGATATTAACATATATATCCGTAAATGTTGTATTAAGCATAGCTTTCTAAAAGTTCTTTGAAAATATTCCCCAGTAGCTCAGTTGGTAGAGCAGGTGGCTGTTAACCACCCTGTCGCTGGTTCGAGTCCGGCCTGGGGAGCCATACTAGGAAGAAGGCCGTTGATTTTACAATTAGCGGCCTTTTTCTCTAAACCCATCATAAATTCGAAATCCAGGAGAAAAACAATTCTCTTGACCCCACTTTTTAGGGACGACTAAAAAAACCTTACTCAAAAATAAACCTTATTTTTTCACGCTAAATGCATAATATCCCCACTTTTATCTTTTGAAAATAATCCTTACGGCAGCAAAGGTGAAATAAATGAAAAACTTCGAGTGCAACGAGGGAATACGCAACATTGCAATTATTGCCCATGTGGACCACGGAAAGACCACCCTGGTGGATGCCATGTTCAGGCAAAGCGGAATGTTCAGGGAAGAGCAAGAGGTGGATGAGAGGTTAATGGACAGCATGGATTTGGAACGTGAGCGGGGTATAACAATCTCTGCAAAGAATTGCTCTGTGAAATGGAAGGGGATCAAGATAAATATCATTGATACTCCCGGACATGCAGATTTTGGTGGTGAAGTAGAGCGGGCTCTCTCTATGGCTGATGGCGCCCTTCTACTGGTAGATGCAGCGGAAGGTCCCTTGCCTCAAACCAGGTTCGTGCTTAGCAAAACACTGGAAGCGGGCCTGCCGGTAATTACCGTTATCAACAAAATTGACCGCAAGGACACCCGGCCGCATGAGGTGCTGGATGAAATCTACGACCTGTTTATCGACCTGAATGCCACAGAGGAGCAGCTGGATTTTCCATGCATCTATGCGGCAGGCAGAGATGGAGTGGCCAAGAAAGACATCGATGATACAGCCTCTGACCTTCGAGTACTTTTTGATACTATAATTAAAGAGATACCTCCTCCGTCATACGATCCTGATCAACCGTTCCAGATGCTCGTGGCGGACCTGGGCTACTCAAGCTACCTGGGAAGGTTGGCTGTCGGCAGGATATTCAACGGCAGCGCTAAAGCCAATGACAGACTGGTCTGCATAGGCGAGCACGGTGAACCTGCTCCGCTGAAAATTTCATCGCTCCAGATATGTGAGGGCATAGGGTTCCAGCCGGCAAACTCGGTAGAGCCGGGTGATATTGCAATGCTTTCAGGGATTGAAGAGGTACATATCGGCGATACAATCTGTACAGCCGAAAACCCGAGCCCACTACATCGGATAACGGTAGATGAGCCAACGGTTTCCATGCGGTTCGGAATGAACACATCTCCATTCAGCGGCAGGGAGGGCAAACTGGTCCAGTCTAATAAGATTCGCGAGCGTCTGAGTCTGGAAACTCTCAGAAATGTGGGAATAAAAGTGGAGGAAAGCCAGGATCGGGAAAGCTTTCTTGTTAAGGGTCGCGGCGAATTCCAGCTTGCTATTCTGATTGAAACTATGCGCCGCGAGGGTTTTGAGTTGAGTCTGGGCCGTCCGGAAGTGATTCTCAAGCTGGAGAACAATAAAAAGCTGGAACCTGTGGAGCACCTGTTCGTTGACTGCGAGGAGGCCTACCTGGGAGTAGTTACTGAAAAAATCTCTATCAGAAAAGGCAAGATGAGCAACCTTATCAATCATGGCACGGGACGAGTCAGAATTGAGTTCAGCGTACCCTCGCGCGCGCTTATCGGATACCGGGATGAGTTCCTGACAGACACCAGGGGGAATGGGATAATGAATTCCTATTTTAAGGGTTACGAGGATTACAGGGGAGACTTTCCTTCCCGGCATAGCGGGTCGATTTGCGCTGACAGGCAGGGCAAAGCCACACCCTATGCCCTGTTCAACCTGGAACCCAGGGGGCAACTCTTTGTTGAACCGGATGCCCTGGTCTATGAGGGCATGATAGTAGGGGAGCATAATCGTGAAGGAGATATCAACGTAAATGCCTGCAAAGAGAAAAAGCTCTCCAATATGCGCGCAGCCGGCAAGGATCAGGCGGTAGTACTGGCGCCTTGCATCCCGATGAACTTGGAAAAGGCAATCAATTTTATCCGCGAGGATGAGATGGTGGAGGTAACACCTAAATCCATCCGCCTGCGCAAGACTGAACTAAGCGCAAAGAAAAGATCACACTTGCACTCGGTGAAAATGAAAAAATTTTAAAATTGCTCTTGGGATACTCACCGGAAACTGAATCAGATTTGGGTGGCAAGGTAAATGCCGGTTCAGGGTTAGAATTGAAGCTAACCAAAAACGATCGAATGCACGGCCTTTCTTTATCTTTAACCGAAAATGACAGGAATTGAAAACTCCCCGCACCCAAGCTACGGCGATTGCGCTCGCGATTCAATCAACCGATCACCTCGACTTCCAGATCGAGCATTTCTCCTAACTGTTGCATTTCATCTTTATAATCGCCGAAAACCCATGGAAGGTGATTTCCATAATCGATTCGCTTCTTCATGAATTCGTCGGTTCTTCCATTCGGCGGCTTGATTACAGCTTCGACCGAGCATCCCAGGTTGTCCTTGTCCCAGCCTCCGGCTCCCACCAGCTCGCCACTTAGCACCAGTATTTTTTTTGCAGCAGGATCGACTCTGGCCACCGTAACCGATTTCTCGGTATTATTCGTAAAATCGACCACCGCTTTGGTTCCCCACCCGCATTCAGTAAACCGTCCCAATTTATAAGGCAAGCCGGGTCGGTCGTAACCGTTCATTTTTAAGCCGGGTACACTATGATTTATCCTGAAAGTATTTTCATCCCTCGTGTCTGCATTACCCTGGTGGCAGGATTTCTGCGATACGGACATTAACAGCCGCATGGCTAACATAGAACCTAAGTCCGCTTCACACGAGGATGCAATTCCCTGATCCCTGAGAAGAGTATGAATTAAACAAGGAGTGATCGTCCATTTTTCCGGAAGTCTGCTGCTGCAAAACTCGAAGCACTCTATAGTGAATGCATTGCACCCGTGCCTGTTCATCAAGCTTTTCACGGCTTGATAGAATTCAAGACTCCGGACAACGAACTTTCTCTCGATATACGATTCCTGAGCAGCGCCCAGCAGTTCATCGGCAACTTGTTCAGCCTTTTCCTTTTCCGCTTTACTGCCCATAACATCGTTCATCATCCCGGCAAGTTCTTTGTAAGAGATCTTTTTGACGGCGATTCCGAGTCTGTCCTCGAGGTCTTCAAGGTCATTTATACCGGCCACCGAGGCTACTGCCGGCAACCCTCGGTCTGTCGGGAATAAAACTCTGGTCTGAGTAAATACTTTTCTGGCGTGTAACAGGGAAATAAGCTCATTCAGCTCGTTATAATTTCCGGGAATGAAAGCCTCGTAACCTTTGCTTCTTGAATAAGCGGCTATATCTACATTTCTGCAATTTAATCCCACCATTATGATCGGTTTATTAAACTGCTTACCGATCTCGAAAGCGGCAATTGAAGACCCGCGCGGGATGATAAAATAAACGTCGGTTTCCCGGCTGTCCGGTTTCAGTTTATTCAGTTCTTCCTGTCTTAAAATAAAATCTTCTGAAAATTTAATGTGGACCGGCTGCAAAATTTTTACATTTTCCAGGTCAAGACCAAATTTGTTCTCCTTACACTCCTTTGACCATCTCAGGAAGCTTTCTTCCGCCCGTGTTTTTTCTCCACCGACACTCGCAGGCGCCCATCTGCACGGACCCTCCCATACATCAGTGTGAATTAAATTAGTCATTACGGGTTTCAAGTTGATTTTAACATCGCGGGGATTGGTGGGAATATCGTTTAAGGCCCCTTGAGATGCCCAGGCTTTTGCCCTTGCTTTGCCGGGAGTCAATAAATTGATCACCGAAAAGGTGGATGCAGAAGCAACTCCCAGACTTTTCATTAGAGAACGCCTGTTCATTTTTCCCCCTGGTTATAAATGGTTGTTTTCTCGATATTATCCATCTCAAAGTCGATATTTATAGAATTAGTTCTTCGTTATAATTCCGTCTGAATTCTTTCGTCCCTGCAGGTTCAAACTATCAGTATTATTTCGGAGGAACAAGTGTCTTACCGCCGCAAATAATTTCATCACTTTTGTTATATTTTAGACTCAAACAAAGATTTTGAAAAGCGTCCCCGAGGGGAAGGCGGAGAAATGATGCCGTTAACGTTTCCAACCAGCCAAGAACGCTTGACTCGTGCAGGGATTAATGATAGCTTTCGAGCGGGCTCGCGGCACTTAAACCGGGTTAAGAAAGGCGGAAACAAAATGCGTATTCCTATGATGATACCGGCAATTTTTCTTTCAATATCATTTACTTTTTCCGGCTTACCGGCAGCCGGGAGTTCTTCCGAATTTCGCAGTCACTGGCCGGAGGAAGCAGAGCGCGTCTGGGCCGGCCCGGAGTACTGGGCCAATCCCCTGCAGGATTGGCGGGTCTCGCAAGGCAGGCTGGAGTGTCACCGCAGCGGCGGCGACCGGAACGTGTATCTGCTCACCCGGGAGATGGATTCAGGCAAGGGAGACCTGGAAATGAGCGTGACCCTGGGCCGGCTCGAAACCGGCGGCCCGGAGCTCACCGAGGGCTGGGTCGGTTTCAGGGTCGGCTCGAAGGGAGAGTTCAACGACTACCGTGACAGCGCCGTTCGAGGGGACGGCCTGGACGCGGGACTTACTACCGACGGGCGCCTGTTTATCGGCCCGGAGGATTACACGGACGGGAAAATCGAGGGGCCGCTCGATCACCTCCGGCTGCACCTGAGGGCGGAAAGCTCGGGAGGGCATTACAAGGTCTCTCTTCGGGCAGATGACAGCCAAGGCAGGCAGCTGCTCCGGCTGGTCAGGGACAAGGTCCACGAGGACTGGGCGGCGGGCAGCCTCGCCCTGGTCTGCAGCGCAATGAGACCGGCGCAAATAGATTTGTCGAAACAGAGGCCGGCCCGGCACAGTGATCCCAACAAAAGCCGCGAGAACCAAGACCGCCGGGGAAATGTAACTTTCTGGTTCAAGGACTGGAAAGTCTCCGGAAGCAAGGTCGAGGCTTATGAGGACCGCGCCTGGGGACCGGTGCTTTTCACCCAGTACACGCTCAGCAGAAGGGTCTTGAAACTCAAGGCGCAGATGCCGCCTGTAGGTAACGGCTGCCGGGTGGTCGGGCTTGAGGTGCGCGACTCCGGGACAGAGCGCTGGAGGCCGGTCGATGAGGCGGTAATAGACCCCCTGGCCCGCACCGCCACCTTCCGGGTCGGCAACTGGGATGATACCCGCGATACCCCCTACCGGGTGGTCTATCCTCTGGTCTCGGCCGGGGGCACAATGGAAGAGCATTATTTTACAGGCACGATCAGAAAAGACCCATCGGACCGGGAAGAGATAGTTGTCGCCGCGTTTACGGGAAACAACGATTTCGGATTTCCCCATGCCGATATTGTAAGACATGTCCGCTGCCACCGGCCGGACCTGCTGGTGTACACCGGAGACCAGATCTATGAAAGAACCGGCGGGTACCAGACTCTCAGGGGTTCGGACGTGAAAATGGCCGCCCTGGACTACTTGAGGAGATGGTATATGTTCGGCTGGGAATACCGTGATATTCTAAAAGATATTCCGAGCGTATGCCTTCCCGACGATCATGATGTTTTCCAGGGCAATGTCTGGGGCGCGGGCGGCAGGCCGGCTCTTCCCGATGGTAAATACACCGCTGTCGACAGGGGAGGCTATTTCATGCCGCCTGTCTGGGTGAATATGATCCAGCGGACCCAGACCGACCACATGGCGGACCCCTATGACTCCACTCCCGTCGAGCAGGGAATCTCGGTCTATTACGGTCCCATGCAATGGGGAGGAATAAGCTTTGCGGTCATCGAGGACCGCAAGTGGAAATCCTCGCCCACCATAAAATTACCCGAAGCCGATATAGTAAACGGATGGGCGCAAAGATCAGGTTATGATGCCGCCGGACAGGGAGATGTCCCCGGAGCACAGCTTCTGGGGCGGCGCCAGCTAGATTTCCTCGAACGATGGGCGGCCGACTGGAGCGAAGGCGTCTGGATGAAAGTGGTGATCTCGCAAACCCTTTTTGCGGATCTCGCCACCCTGCCCCCGCCCGCGAACGCCGATGATGTTACTCCCAGGCTTAGAATCATGAAACCCGGCGAATACGCCCAGGGAGAAATCCCGGTACAGGACCATGACTCCAACGGCTGGCCGCAGACAGGAAGAAATAAGGCTCTGGACAGGATGCGCCGCGGTTTCGCCTTTCATATATCGGGGGATCAGCATCTGGGAAGCACCATCCAGTACGGTATCGATGACTGGCATGATGCGGGTTTCGCAATCTGTGTGCCCTCGGTGGCCAATGTCTGGCCCAGGCGCTGGTTCCCTTCTCAACCGGGCGGGAACCGTGAACCCGGCTCGCCCAAATACACCGGCGACTTTAGAGACGGGTTCGGGAATAAAATGACCGTTTATGCGGTTTCCAACCCCCATGCCGTTGGAATCGAGCCGACCTGGATAAACCACCGGGCTCCCGGGTACGGAATTGTCAGGTTCAACCGGATTACCCGGAAGATAAGCATCGCCAACTGGCCCCGCTGGGTCGATCCCTCGCAGCCGGGCGCGAAGCCCTATCCCGGCTGGCCGCTCACGGTCGATCAAACGGATAATTATAACCGCAAGCCTGCCGCCTGGCTGCCCTCGATTCAAGTAAGCGGCATGGAAAACCCTGCGGTGGTGCAGGTAATCGATGAGTCAAACCGTGAAATCATCTACACCCTGCGTATCAAGGGCACCACTTTCAGGCCGGCGGTGTTCAAGGACGGTCTTTACACCCTGAAAGTGGGCGAACCCGGGACCGAGCGGCTGAAAATTTTCGAACACCTTCAATCCGCTCCTGAAAATATTAAAAAGACTGTCGATGTACGGTTTTGAATAGAATGAGAAGTTAACGTTTTGATGGAAGTAATCAATGCCTGCAGCCTGTTTTTAATCTTCTACACACTTCCTGCTGCCAAGGGGAATTTCGTACAAGGAAAATTATATGGCCGCTGAAATGAACAAGATCGACCGCAGGATTTTTCTTGCCGGCACGGGCTCGGTTCTGGCAATGCAGTTGTTCGAGGCCGGGTGCCAGAAAGCAGGATCCTCAAAGGAAAAGACCGGAGTATCTTCATCCGGAACCAGCGTGCAGGAAACACCTTTGCCGTTCGGCGAAGTGGCCCATCTGGGCTGGATAGTCAGAGATTTGCATAAAACTATCGAGTACTGGAATAAAGTCGGCCTGGGCTCGGTGGCCGTGGATGATTCCCATAAGATCAGTGGGACGAATTACAGGGGAAAACAGATAGACCTGGTGGTCCGGCAAGGCTGGACAACCATAGGTGGAGTGGGAATCGAGATGTTTGAGCCGTTTAAAGGCCGCAGCGTATATGATGAGTTTCTCGAGAAACACGGTGAGGGCGTGCATCACGTGGCTTTCGCCCAGGAAAGCGAGGAGGCGCTGGAAGAACGGTTAACCGCCCTGGCGAGCAGGGGTATCGGGGTGGTTCAAAGGGGGACTTTTCAAAGCCGTGAGGGACAGGGTGTCTTCGTTTATCTCGATACCGAGCCGACAGGGGGCGTATGCCTGGAGCTGGTGTATGATCCAAACTATAATAAAAGGAAGAGACAAGGGTCGACACCGCCTGCAGAGGATCACCGGTATCCTTTCGGCGAGATCATACAATACGCCCTGGTGGTAAGAGACGTGGATGAAGTGGCCGAATATTACCGGAAGATAGGTTTCGAGATTCGCAGCATTGACAGGGACAATCGCGGGTTGATCAGAAGATACCGGGGAGAGGAAGAGGACCTGCGCATGCATATGGGCTGGAGTAGTTTCGGCGGCGTCACCCTGGAGATCATCCAGCCCACCAAAGGGCGCAGCATTTACCATGAGTTCCTCCGGAAACACTTTGAGGGTTTCCATCATATCGCGTTCAGAGTCGAAGATATGGATGAAGCCGTAGCGCTGTTCCGGGAGCGGGGGGTCGAGGTGTCCCAGGATGGTGCCTGGGGCAAAAAGGAAGTCGAGGGAAGGTTTGCTTACATCGATACCGAGCCTGTGGGCGGTCTGACACTGGAGCTGCTCTGGTCTTAAAAACGGCCTTTCGAGTGATTCCCGGCAGGGTGTTTTTATTTGACGGTTGCCGCAGTAGTCGGCAAAGTTCCCAAAGCTATTCCAGGCAGGAGGCCGGACCATGAAACGGCGTGACTTTATCGGTGCGGCAGGAAAGTCGCTGCTGCTGACACCATTACTCGCGGACAGGATTGCAGGAAACCAGATGAAAATCGAATCCGCTTTCAGAGTACAAATCGGTTATCCGCTGGCGGACCCGTTCTGCATGGCGACCCGGGAGGGTTATTATCTGCTGGGAACTCTCTCTAAGGGCTATAACCCGCAAAGCGAGTATCTTTTCAATATCTTCCACTCTTCGGACCTGAAAAGCTGGACCCACCACGGACGAATCCTCAAACAGCCCGAGTATGAAGGCAGCAGGAAGGCCAATTACTGGGCCCCGGAAATCCTGCCATTCAAGGGGAAGTTTTACCTGTATTACACTTCGGACTCCTTCGGCGACCCCTATAGAAGGTTCGTGCGGGTGGCGTTGGCGGAAGAAGTGACCGGACCCTACCTGGACAGCGGCGAAAAGCTGGTCCGGCAGCCCTCTATCGACGGTAGTCCGTTTTATGTTTCGCCGGATGAAGGATACCTGTTTTACACCGGCAACGAGGGCAACGACCATATGGGACAGTTGCTGGTCGATAAATTTATCTCGCCCACGAGGCTGGAAAATAAGCCTGAAAAAGTATTCCCCGCTGAGACGGTCCCCTGGGAAGAGGGGGCTTTTGTCATCCGGAGAAATGACCTGTATTTTCTTTTTTCCAGCCAGGGGAACTGGAGGGATGCAAGCTACCATGTGCTGGCCGCGAAATCGAAAAGCATCCGCGGACCGTGGGAGCG
>CAZSTM010000026.1:9523-17023 GCA_964609635.1 uncultured Gemmatimonadales bacterium | reverse complement strand
CACCCACCGGCGGGTCTCCCAGGGCCAGATATTTCCCCCGAATTTCTCGAACTGGAAAAATGGGTCCGAGGGATACGCCTGGTTCAGCAGGTAGCCTTCCGGATCGGCATCCACCTCGTTCAGGCCGGCGATGGTTTTACCGTCCGGCTTGTAATAGATGGCCTGGCAGTCGTACTGGGCGTCGAAAAGGTGCCAGGCCCCATCGTAGAAGGCTTCCATGACCTTGTGCTTGTAAGGGAAGCCCCGGGTTCTGGCCGGAATGCCGGCTTCCTGCGCCATATTGGAGAGCAGGTCGGCCACCTGGTAGCAGATCACTGTACCGTAAACGTTGAAAGCCTTTATCGGATCGTATACAATGCCGTAATCGTTGGTGGCTTCCCTGCCTTCCCGGGCCTCGCACCAGTGATAAAACGGATTCCGGGTGATAAAGGCCCACAGGGCAACCATTTTTCCCTGGTCGCTTTTGCAGTCGGCGGTAATCGAGCGAACCAGGCTTTTCAGCTCGGTGGCGTCAAGCCCTGAGCCCGGGATAATCTTGATATTCCAGCCCTGCAGGATAGAGCCGGAAAGTAGTAAAAAAGATACGAAGAATATGATAATAAATTTTTTCAACATCATGAGATCTCCTTTGGAATATCTCTAATCATTGACGAAACTTAGCAGCCCGGGCCACCCGGGGATAAGAAAATTTTTCTGCAGGGGTGATTTAAGCTGGAAATTCAATTTGAATTTTACTATCTTGCGAGAGCTTATTCAAGCGATTTTTGTGAAAAGTATCTATGCTGCCTGTAATCATCCGGGAAAGTTTTCACAAAAAATTTCCTGTGGCTGTAAAAACATAACAAAAAAGGAACAGCTCTTGATGATTAAATCCAGTTTCGGCTATTTCGACAGAGACGGCACCGAGTTTGTGGTTACCGAGTACGATACCGCGATTCCACTGATCAACTATTACTGGAACGAGAGTTTCATCTCCGCCGCGAGCCAGCACATGGCTGGTATCGGCGGTTTTACCGGTCGCCCCATGCAGTACATGCACCCGGAATGCCGGTGCCTGATGGTTCGCGACCAGAACCGTCATTTCTACCTGCGGGATGATGAAAGCGGCGAGTTCTGGAGCCCGGGGTTTTATCCGGTAAGCCGGGTGAAACCTGATTCGTTCCTCTGCCGCCACGGGCTCGGCTACTCGGTGCTGGAGGCGGAAAATTTCGGCATACAGACCAGCCTGCGCGTGTTCGTGCCCGAGAAGTTCGAAACCGAAATCTGGACCGTAGGCCTGGAAAACCGGAGCGAACGGCCGCGGCGTATCCGTTTCTACAGTTTCATCGACTGGCTGCTGACCGGCTACGAAGAGTACTGCGATTACCACAGCTCTCTTATCGGGAAGTACGATAAGGAGTTCCATGCTCTCAGCTGCTTCAACGGAGCCCCCGAACGTCCGCACGAGCGTTTCAGCGGCTTTGTGGCCAGTGATTGCGAGCCCGGCGGGTTCGACTCCGGCAGGAGGGAATTTCTCGGCAATCTCGGCACTGTTTCGGTTCCCAGGGCGGTGGTCGAGGGCCGGATGAACAACAGCCTGGTCGCCTGCGAGAAAATGGTCGGAGCGCTGGAGCATGCTTTCGAGCTGGCTCCCGGTGAGCGGGTGGATTTCAACGTGGCGATAGGCTCCACGGATTCGCTCGAGACCACGCGAAGTATCTGCAAGGGTATTTTCGGCTCCGGGAGGGTTGAAGAGCTGTTCACCGCGATGCGGGAAAACCTGGCCGCCAAGTATGAAACCGTGATGGTTAAAACACCGGATGAGCGCCTGAACTACCTTTTCAACGGCTGGATCAAGCGCTCCATCCAGCTGCACACCGAGGTCGGCACCGACACGGGCCGGGGTTTCCGGGACGTGATGCAGGCGGCCTGGGCGGTGAGCTCCTACGATCCGGAAGGCGCGCGCCAGAAGATAATCGACTCGCTCGGCGCCCAGTACGCCGACGGCCATACCTTGCGAAGCTGGAACCCGGTGGATGATCACCACTACTCGGACGGCCCGGTCTGGATCGCTCCGGCGGTGGACAGCTACCTCAAGGAAACCGGGGATTACGACTTCCTCGATACCGTGGTGCCCTACTTCGACAAAGGCCGGGGCACGGTCTGGGAGCATACCCTCGCCGGAATCCGTAACTCCAGCGAGGACCTTGGCAGCCACGGCCTGGTGCTTGCCCGCGACGGCGACTGGAACGACTCGCTGAACTGGCTGGGTGCAGCAGGAACAGGAGAGTCCGCCTGGACTACCATCGCCATGATCTTCTCGATAAACCGCGCCCTGGAAATAGCCCGCAACGTGCTCAAGGACAGCGGCCTGGAACAGGAGCTCAGCGAGCGAGCCGAGCGCCTGGACCAAGCCGTGCAGGAAAATGCCTGGGATGGGTCCTGGTACCTGCAGGGCTACACCGACGCCGGTGAGCCTGTCGGCAGCCACACCGAAAAAGAGGGCAGGCTGTATCTCAACGCCCAGACCTGGGCCATTCTGGCCGGCATCGCCAAAGGGGAGAGGCTCACCAGCATCCTGGAGGCCATCGACACCCTGCTCGAGTGCGACTACGGTTCCCTGCTGCTGACACCCGCCTACCGCAAACGTAACCCGGGAATCGGCCGTCTGACCACCTTCGTGCCCGGAATGTGGGAGAACGGCTCGCCGTACTGCCACGGCAGCTCGTTCAAAATCGTGGCGGATACCTTTGCCGGCCGGGGAGATAAAGCCTTTGCCACCATGATGAAAGTTTTGCCGGATAACCCCGCTAACCCCTGCACCCATTCCGGCTGCCCGCCCTACATGGTGACCAACATGTACTACGGTCCGGAGCATCCGCGACCGGGCGAGGTTCTCTACTCCTGGATAACCGGAACCGGGGACTGGCTGTTCAAAGCGCTTACCTCTTACATGATCGGGGTGAGGGCGGACTATCAGGGTCTGCTTCTCGATCCCTGCCTGCCCTCGCACTGGAAGAGCGTCTCCATGCGGCGAACATTCAGAGGAGCCCGGTATCAGGTGACAGTGGAGAACCCGGAAGGCAGGCAGACCGGGGTAAAATCTGTGATTCTTGACGGCAGCCCGGTCGAGGGCAACCTGCTGCCGGTGCTCGATGACGGTAAAACCCACGAGGTGAAAGTAATGATGTAGGAAATCCTTTAGTTACCCCGATGGTAAAAATTCCACCGGCGCTCCCGGAGTGTTTCCTGACATATTGCTGAAATTACACCTACTTTTAAACCCTACTCAAACAAGGAGTGGACCATGTCTGACGAAGTATCTATCTCCCGCAGAGAGTTCCTCGAAAAGACAACCCTGGTGGCCTCGGCGGCCGGTATAGCGGCGGGGGCAAAAAAGGCCCGCGCCCAGCTCAACAACGGTGTCCAGTCTCCTCCCGGCCGGGTGGGTGTGGCTTTTATCGGCGTGGGCATCCGCGGCACCATCCTCTATAAGGCCAGCCTGCCGATTGCCGGGGTGGAACCCGTGGCGGTCTGCGACCTCTACCAGGGCCACCTGGACTGCGCCAAGAAAAACCTGGGGAACGACATTTTCACCACCAGGGACTACCAGGAGGTGCTGGCCCGCAGCGATGTGGACGCGGTGGTACTGGCCGTGCCGGACCACTGGCACAAGAGGACTTTCATCGAGTCCCTGCAAGCGGGCAAGCATGTTTACCAGGAAAAGCCGATGACCCACAGCTGGGAGGACGGCGAGGAATTTATCAAGGCCGAGAAGAAATACAAGAAAGTGGTCCAGGTGGGCAGCCAGTACCTGAGCATGTCCTGTGTCAATAAAGCCAAGGACATAATCAACTCCGGCCGCCTGGGACAGATCACCATGATCGAGGCCCGGATGCACCGGAACAGCTCCACCGGGGCCTGGTATTATCCGATCCCACCCGATGCCTCCGAGCAGACTATCGACTGGAAGCGTTTTATCGGCGATTCCAAGTGGTACGACTTCGATCCCAAGCGCTTCTTCCAGTGGCGGCTGTTCTGGGACTATTCGGGCGGCCTGCCCACGGACCTCTTCGTCCACCTGGTGGGCGCCGTGCACGACCTGATGGGTGTCGAGGCCCCGGAGAAAGTGGTCTCTTTCGGCGATATCTACCGCTGGGACAAGGAAGGCGGCGGCTACCGCGATGTCCCCGACCAGATGGAAGCCATGGCTTTCTACCCGGACAAGGGTTTCAATTTCAAGCTCACGGCCACGAACAACAACGCCCACCCTGGTCCTTCAGTGGTTCTCTACGGCACCGAGGGCACCATGGAGTACGAAGGCGGCTCATTGAAATACTACTATGAGCCGCGCAGGGAGAATTACCGCTATCCGACCGAGAGCTGGACCAGTGAGACTGTCAAGGATTTCGCCGCTATCATGAAGCTCGACGAAGACCTGAGCCCGGTGGTCCAGTCGCCGCCCAGGGCCGAGGAGCCGTTAGAAATCCGCGGCGAAGGCGGAGAGGACACGACCACGGCGCACCTGCGCAATTTTTACGATGCCGTCCGCGGCCAGGGCAAGGCCGTGGAGCCTGCCTCGTTCGGCCACCATGCGGCCCTGGTGGGGCACATGAGCAATATCTCCTACAAGTCCGGCAAGGTGGTGCGCTACAACAAGAAGACAAAGAAGGTGGAAGTGTAAGAAGCCGCTGGAATCTGATGGGTAAGACGTAGGGGCACAGAGGGCAGTGCTCGTGAGCGAACGCTCTACGAGAGGTGAAGATGAGGGCTCGCAACCGAAGCGAAGCGGAGATCCGCGCGCTTGCGCGCGACACCGAATGCGCCGCGAGTGGAGCGGATGGCCGTGCCCCTACAATATCAGTTATCTTGTAACAGGGGCGGGTTTTAACCGGAGTGCAGCGAATATTCGCGCTTTCCGACAACCCGCCCCTACTTTAAACTAACAAATGCGCAAAACGAAACCGGGACCATCAGCTTAGTATATGTTTTTGCAATATCTTAATCTGCGAAATCTGCGGATAAGAAATAAATTCTGTAAGCTATTCAGAAAGACACCTCACCTAAGCCCGGCCCCCTGTTCGGCCAGCAGCAGGCGCTTGCCGTCCGGCAGCTTGATTTCAATGCCCTCTGAAACACGTTTCATTCGCGAGGGGCCGCTTTTCACACCCCGGGCGGCCACATCCAGCACCTGGATGAACTCCTGCTCGGCCGGGCTCGCAGCCCCCACCACCTCGACCCTGCCCACGCAGGGGTCGCTGTAAGCAGGCACGCTGGGCATCTCCCAGAGCTTATCGCCCACACGGTAGCCCTCGACCCACTTGACTTTTGCGCCTTCCGGGTTCAAGAGGCGGAAAACCACCCGGCCCTCTCCCCTTTCGAGCGTGAAACCGTCGTTCTCGATCGCCGGTTTCACCGGGCAGTGCCAGAGCGCCTTGGGAATATAGCCTTCCCTGGCCAGGGTAACCCTGTCTCTTACCACCAGGAAACGCTCCGCGACCCAGGCCAGCTCGCGGGTCAGCCTCTGCACCCGGTCGCGCGGATAGGCCGCGGTAAGGTCCGCCATTAGGTAACAGACTTCCCCGCCCTCCCGGTAGGCGATAATATCCCCGGTTTCGGCTCCCAGGTCCGCCAGGTAATCTTTCATGGTTCCCAGGGACTGGTTCATGTACACGCGCTGTCCTCCCTCATCGGCGGGGTCATCCGGGTCCACTACCAGCAGGGTATTATGCGAAATCGCCTTGCGGTAGAAATCCATACGGAAATTGGAGCCGCTGAACCCCCCGACATAAGCCCCGGCCTCGGTCAACAGCGGAGAGCTGCGGAAAATTTCCAGGTGGCCCTGGTCGTAATGGCCGTGGTTGCCGAAATAATCTCCGCACTTGAAAAAAATCCAGGGATCGTCGCGTTCCCAGCCCCGCCAGATAACCATGCCGGTGCCATGCCGGCCGAAGATATTCCGGGCAGGCAGCCTGTCCACCCCGGTGGCCGGGAACTCCGGGTCGTAATACAGGTAGGCCATGTAGTCCTGTCCCATCTCGAACACGCTCTCGGTCTGCTCCTCGAGCAGGAACTGGAGATAGCCTTGCAGAACCGGTTCGCGGTAGTGCCAGTTGCGCTCGGCGACGGCCCGGAAACTGAAACGCTCCGAGGTGCGGCGGTAGCAATCGCCGAACTTGAACATCAGACCGTCCGGCTGGCGGCCGCAGATTATAAACAGTGCCTCGCGAAACGCCCAGTCATCCTGGTTTTCGCGGATTTCTTTCCAGAGGTCCTCGCCGGTGGCGGTGTAAACCATCGAAAGGTAGTGGCCGGTAAAGCACATGACATAGTGCCTGCCGTATCCGGACCCGTTGTGCACCGAGCCGCCCAGCAGGCGGCGGCCAGGGAGCAGGTCGCTGCGAAAATACCGGTCGGCAAAATCCAGCCACATCCCGGCGTCTTCGAAGTGCCCGGTCAGAGCATAACCGGCGGCCGCCAACCCGGTGGTCCAGCCGTACATGCGGGTGTGGAACAGGTGGTTATCCTGGTTGAGCAGGTCGTAGAGATGTCTCGCCCCGGCAACTATCTGGTCCACGGCCAGGGCTTTTTCCCAATCGTCGAAGTTAGGGTGATGGTAGAGCCAGTCGAAAACCAGGGCCGCGAACATCACCCGGTAGCCGTCCCAGGTGGTGTTACTGTACGTGATCGGCTTTACCAGCAGCGCTATCGCCGAGTCCGCTGCGGCATCATCTCCATAAGCCAGGGCGCGCATGGCCAGGTTGGGCATGGTGTTTTTAAGCCTTCTTTTGAAACGATCATAACGGGGGTCCCGGCCCCTTGCTGCGATCATCTCGAGAGTCACCGTGCGCGGGTCGCCCCCTCCATCGGCACGCAGCAGCAAACGTGGATGTTCCGGCCTCACATCGGCTGCGCTCAGAAGTTTTACGCTTACCAGCAGAAAAAGAACAGGTACGGCAACATACATCTTTTTCGCCCATTCGACAGCTCTCATTATTACTCCTTGGAAAAAGTACCTTTACGGCAAATAGACTAATATTTTATCGACAGTTACCCGACTTGCAAAGCTTTATTTTGAGGCCGAAAAGAAAACTACCCTGCATAAAAACCAGACTTTTTGTCACTCACTGGGTTAACCCTTGCCATTGAATATTTAATTTTCCATATTAGAAGCCCGAAACGCAAGAAATTATTTTCAACTGTTCGCCCTTTCAAAATAAATCTTGATCCTTCAGGGATATATCTTACTCCGGAGTTATGATCCAAAGCAGGGAGCAGAAAATGATTAAAATAAGACATTTTCCAGCTGTTTTGCTTCTATTCCTGTTGTTCAGCTATCAAACTCTTAAGGCTCAGGCGGTGACCGGCCCCCTGGTGGTCAGCAGCAACTGGCCCGAATGCACCAACCTGCAGACCTGGGCTAATGATATCTGGCGCATCGAGGGTCTCGAACAGGCGAGTGAGACAAAAAAAGCCATCGCGCTTTTCAACTGGGTCAGGCTGTTCAACCGCAACGCTGTA
>CAZSTM010000026.1:0-9513 GCA_964609635.1 uncultured Gemmatimonadales bacterium | reverse complement strand
TGTCGGCGGGTTGTCACACGCCTGGGAGGGCCCGGCAGGGGCTGAAAATTCCGTAACCGATGCTCACAAACACCTTTTTGTTTACGGCTGGGGCTTTTGCGACACCCACAGCCGGATCATGGAAGCTCTCTGGCGCGAATACAAGGGCGACTCCACAGCCGCCTACCGGGTCTGCTGTCTCAGCCACTCCGGAGGTTACCACACGATGTACCGACTGCTGATCGACGGCAGGTACGGGGCTTTCGATGCGCGGTTCGCCTTCTACCTGCTGGACCGGGACAGCCCGGACGCCCGGGTGCTCGACTGGCATGAGGTGGGCAAGGACGAAAACGTAACCAAAAACGAAAAATTCAAGAACCGACAGCCGATCTACTGGGAGAACCCCATTAAGCACAGGCCGTATATACTGCGCATAAAAGAGGCATACTGGAATTCGCAGGAGGACTGGACAGCGGCCGGTAAGCCGATCTACGAGATGTTCGCCAGCCCGAAACACCGGATGGGTACCGCCTATCACGACATGAACTGGCGTCTGCCGCGCGGCACCACCATCGAGCGCTACTGGGACAACTCGGCCCGCAAGTTCTACAGTCCTCTGAGCCGGGACGGTTCAGGGGGAGTGCGCTTCCTGCCCTCCGGGCGCTTCCACTGGCAGTCCGAGGCCAGAAACGACAGCGCTTACTCCAAGCTGGACCCCAATTTCAAGCGCTCCGCCCCTTACCATATTCGAGTGCCCACCGATGAAGGCTATCCCGACTCAATAGCCGGCGACAAGGCGCTGTGCCAGGCCTGGGGACGCCTTGGCTACCGGGCTCCGCTGGCCGGCGACGGCTACCTGGACGCGGCGGCCTCCATTACCAATATCACCCATAAATCCCAGGCTCCATACCTGAGGCCCTCGGCGGCCGCAACTGCCTCCGAGGCGATTTTCGACTTCTACTGTCCATTCATATTAGTGGACGGTGTATTCTCCGGCGAACTGGCCGCCGGACCGGAGGACCGGGTGAGCCTGGAAATCCGCACTCTTGCTTCCAAGCTCGATAATCGCGATGAGCCCGACCGTTGGTCCAGCTGGCGAACCCTGGCATCCGGCGGCGGTCCTTTCGAGGTTTCTCTCGGCCGCGAGAGCTACACCCCGGACAAAGTTACCATTCACGGCAAGTACCGCTTCCAGCTGCGGATGAAAGCCTATGCCACCGGGAATCCGGAAAATGTCGGCCTGAATACTCTGGCTTTCAAATGCTGCTTCGAAACCGGGATCATGTCGATCCCGCAGATTTTCGCAGGAGACAACACGGTCACTTTCAAGGTGGCCGATCAGCAGGCTGTCAAAGGCGGGATAAAATTCACTTACAAATATCAAACCGAGGCCGGTGAGTGCACGATCCAGACAGGTCTCAATCCTGAAGCTTTCTCAAGCAATCAGGCATCCATTGCCCTGAAAACTCCAGGGCTTATCCGCTGCAACAGCCTGGCAATCGAGTATTAACCCGTTGTTAAAGTCATAGCTGAATCCAGAGGGATTTCGATAATGGCCCTGACTCATCGGGAAAGGTTTTTTCAACTGTTCGGGGATAGTCCCGGCAGTTACATGCCCTTTTTCCCGGATATCACCGACTGGTACATGGCGCATCGCCTGCCGCCCGGCACACCCCAACCGTTCGGACCCGGGCAGTTTATCCCGGATGAGGCCGGGATCCATAAGCTGGACTGCAACATGCCCGCAGAATACCGGGACCTTACCCTGCTGGAGATTTACCAGAAGCACGACTGGGGCTTCCCGGTGCACCTCTACGACTGGTGTGATTTCACTTACAGGGCGCCGGTGCGACGACAGGTGGTTCTGGAGCAGGACCGTAAGATAATCACCCTGGATACGCCCGGGGGCAGGCTGACCAGGGTTGATTTGAAGGCCGCGGAGGGTTCTTTCACGCCCACCGAGCATTTTGTAAAGGAGCTCAAAGACCTCGACATCTTACGTACGGCGCTCGAACACCAAAGCTGCGTGCCCCGCTACGACCGGGTAACCGCCGTGCTGGAGGAACTGGACGGGCAAGGCGTGGGAGATGTGACAATAATGCGCAGCCCGTTCGGCAAGCTCATCCAGGAATATATGGGGTTCGAAGCCGTGGTCTACGCCCTTTACGACCACCCGGAGGTAATCCTGGATTTCATGGTGTTCCAGGAGGAGCTGGACCTGGAACAGGTGCGCCTGGCCGCGGACAGCCCGGCCCGGATCGTGATTATCAGCGACCACGCCGATGAAAACCTGATCGCCCCGCCACACTACGAGCAGTACTGCATTCCCTTCTACAACAAAGCCTGCGACATTCTTCACCGGGCCGGCAAGATTGTCAGCACCCACCTGGACGGCAATTTCAAGGGGCACATGCCGCTGCTTGGCAAAACCGGGTTTGACCTGCTGGACGGCTGCACCCCGGCGCCCATGAACAATTACGAGGTCGAGGAGCTGGCCGAGGCCCTGCCCTCCCACCAGTGCACCTACCTGGGTGTTCCGGCCACCCTGTTCTGCCAGGGCCTGGACACCGGAGAAATCCTCGCTTTCGGGGAGCGGATCTACCAGGCCCTGGCCGGGCGGGCGATCCTCAACGTGGGAGACATCCTGCCGCCCAACGGAGATATCGGGCAGGTGGTGGCCCTGGGGGAGCATATAAAAGCCCTGAACGAAAGTTGAAGGCTGGGAAAACACACCCTCCATTAAACACCTGAACGGCCAAAACCATTCCCTAATTCGGCCTGAGTTATTATAATTGAGCCGACATGGAACACGCCGGTTCACCCGGTTAATTCCAACTGTTCATTAGCAATCCATTTCCCCGTGGTGATTGTCATGTATGAAAACATTTTAGAAGCTATAGGCAACACTCCCATCATCAAAATAAACCGGCTCAATCCCAACAAGAACGTTACCATTTATGCAAAATTTGAAGGCTATAATCCCACAGGCAGCATCAAGGACAGAATCGCCTTGAAAATGATCGAGCAGGCGGAGAAAGAGGGCACGCTGACCAGGGGGAAAACGATTATCGAGCCGACTTCCGGAAATACGGGAATCGGATTGGCCATGATCGGTGTCGTTAAAGGCTATAATGTCGAAATCGTAATGAGTAAAGCGGTTTCTATTGAGAGAAGAAAAATGATCAAGGCCTTCGGCGCAAAAATCACTTTAACCGAGGCCGAACTCGGCACGGACGGCGCGATCAGGAAAGCCAGAGCCCTGGTAGAAAAATATCCTCAGAAATATTTTATGCCTGATCAATTTTCGAATGAACACAATAAGATTGCCCACTATAAAACAACCGCGGAGGAAATCTGGAAACAAACCGGGGGCAAATTAGACTATTTCGTTTCCTCATTAGGTACTTCCGGAACTATCATGGGGGTAGGCAGATATCTCAAAGAGAGGAACCCCCGGGTAAAAATCGTTTGCGCGCATCCTGTAAAGGGCCATTACATCCAGGGATTAAAGAATATGGAAGAAGCCATAGTGCCCTCAATATTCGATCCTTCCAGGATCAGTGAGACTGTTATGGTGGAAACGGAAACGGCCTTCGAGATGACCAGACGGATTGTAAGAAAAGAAGGTATCTTTGTGGGGATGAGCAGCGGCGCCGCCATGTATGCAGCCGTTGAAATCGCCGGGAAAATAAAATCAGGAACCATTCTAGTGATTTTTCCGGACAGGGGAGAAAAATATCTAAGCACCGATCTGTTTGAGGTGTGATAAAATCCTTTCCAATCTTTAGCCGAACGGTCTAGTACTAAAGCCGGTCGGTATTCCCCCCCTTATGCTTTTTACTCAATTTAATTCAAAGAAAACGGCAGCCCGGCTATGAAAACCGGACTGCCGCTATGGAAAATACGACAGAAATTATTCCGACCTATCCTTATATGAGCCGGTAAAAGCTTTTTTTTGCCTGTCTAATTCAAACCATTCGTGCTTCATCAATCATTGCGACCATGTTCTCCAACGGCACATCGCCCTGAACAGTGATTCCCGGTTCCAGGATATAACCGCCACCGACGCCCATATACTCCTTGAGTCTCCTGATTTCAGCCCGAATTTCTTCAACCGTTCCACCAGGCAATAGTTTTTGCGTGCCTATCCCTCCGCAAAAAGTGAGGTCCGCTCCAAACTCTCTTTTGAGCTTTAAAACGTCCATCGCTTCAGGTTGAATCGGGTGTAAGATATCCAGCCCTGCATCTATCATATCGCCAATGATGGAATGGACGTTACCACAACTATGGTGAAAGACCCGACGGTTGTGTTTCTTTGCAAAGGTATATATTTCAGCCAGATGAGGCTTAATAAACCTTCTCCAATCAGAAACAGAGATAAGCAGCGATTGCTGTGTACCATAATCATCACTCAGGGCAATCGCATCAAAATCAAATTTTTCAAACAGAATTTCCATGGTCTGCAAGACAAAGTCGGCAAGGTGTCCAAGCAGCTCTTCGACGAATTTTGGATTAAGAATCAGGTCCTTAAGAAGCTCTTCCATACCGCGCATGAAAGTTGCCCGTTCCCATAAATCTCCGACCCAGATGACAGTGAAATGTTCTTTATTCTTTACACACCAATCTCCCAGTTTTTCAAAACGATAAGGTGAACCGGCATCAGGAAACTCGAAACCTGAAAGATCGGGCTCCAGAAGAGGAGGGCCAATAGGAGAACCACGGTCAAGGTCATTGGTAGACCATACGACGCCGAATTCATCCCGAACAGTATCACCGAAAACCGCCGGATCGGCATACAGGGGTTTGATCGATTCCGGTTTGTTCATCCGTATTGGAAAATTCAACTCCTCTTCAACGGCTGCAGTTCCATAGAATTCCTCGATTTTTTTACGGGCCGGGGGTTGAAAGATGAAATTATAAGGAACCGGCCGTTCTTCCAGATGTAATATGACCTTATCTATCCATTCTTTGTTACTTATTTTCTCTGATCCCATGTCTTGTCAATTCCTGAATTTATTTAAAAACTGGTTCCAGAGGTATAAAGTTTACAGTTGAGAAAGTGACCCTTTAGTATCGAGGCAGAGAAATGATCATTCATTTTGGAATTATTTCACAGTGATTCATCATATAAACTTTTCATGGCAGCGGTGCCGGCCGCAACTAAGGATGAAAATGCCGGGGATAATAATTTTTCGGGCACGGCATCCGCTCCGCTCATTACGCATTCGGTGTCGCGCGCAAGCGCGCGGATCTTCGCTTCGCTCCGGTTTTCGAGCCACACCCGGCTGTGCCCCTACTTCTTTTTCTATAGTTTTAGGATACTCAATCTGAATTATCTGCGTAATCTGTGGATAATGAAAAATAAGGAAACCATCTGTCTACTTGAGCTCAGCCGGGAAGCTTTTGGTATATATGTAATCTCGAATCCGATTTGAACAACTTTAGCAGCACCAGGTTGAGCATCAACGCCGAGACATATAAAAAGACAGAAAACGGGGTGGGCCTTTTCTTGTCCACGTGTATGCGCTCCCAGAGACCTTTTATAGTTGAAGACTGAATCTCCCGGTCTGCAACGAGTGTGAACCCATGTCTGGAAACCAGTCTTTCAAGGCTGTCTGAGCTGAAATAATAGAGGTGCGGAGACGGATATCCCTTTTGCCACAGCCTGTCCAGGGGAGTTTTCCAGCCCATCCGGACCAAGAAAAGGGATAAGCGGTAGTAAAACCCGTGGCTGTCGGGAAAACAGATTACCAGCTTGCCCCGGCTGCCAAGAAACTCTCCGCTGCTATTAATGACTCGATCCACATCTCTGAAATGCTCCAGGACATCATTGAAAGTTACTATGTCATATCGTTTAGAAGTCTCCATATCTTCGGGGAAGTATCCTATTTTAATATCCAAACCCTTATCTATGGCCCTTTGGGCCTTCTCCTGCTGGGGATCCAGACCAAAGGGTATAATTCCTCTCACCCTCGCCTCTTCCATGAACCAGCCGTAAGAGCAGCCCACATCCAGCAAGGTCAAGCCCTCCAGTGTTCCCAATCGGCTTAGAGCCTCGAATATTTCGCCGGAGTTGATAATTCTCAGTTGCTTGAAAGCCTCTTCATCAACACTGTATATCAAGTCTTTTTTTTCATCGTGGGTGTCCAGAGAAGATTTCCACAAATCACATTCTCGGCAGTAAAAAAGCCAGGGCCGGCGCTTTTTATCCATATCCTTTTCGCAGATCGGACAAAAAGACGGCTCTGTCGATTTTTGACCGGCTGTTGTCATTCAAACTGTTTCCTTGGAGTATCCTGGTTGAACATTCCCTTTCAGACCTGCCAGACGCAGGCCGTATTTGAGCATATTCACCAGCAGCGCCGGATAGCTGAACAGGTTGACAATAAACCGCCGGAAAAACCTGATGCGCAGGTAGAATCGCCGGTGGCTGGTCCTGGCATAATGGTAAATATCCTCCTCGGAAACCGTGGGTAATTTCATCACCACGTTCCAGAAGTCGTATTTCGACCAGTCGGTGGTGGCGATATAGCCGTGGCGGTCCGCCCATTCATACATCTCGGTTCCCGGAAAAGGGGTGGTAATCAGGAACTGGGCGTAATCGGGATCGGCGGCCATAGCGAACCGCACGCTTTTTTCCATGGTCTCACGGGTTTCTCCCGGGCTCCCGAGCATGAAAGAAAGCCGCACCCGGATCCCCGCCTTCTGGGTCATTCTGGTCACCGGGATCACCTTGTCCAGGTCCAGCTGTTTCTTGATATTCTCCAGAATAGTCTTGTCGGCGCTTTCCACTCCATAACAGATTACGTGGCACCCGGACTTTTTCATCAGTTCGAGGGTCTGCCGATCGGCGTAATCGATCCTGGAGAAGCAGGACCAGGTCAGGTCTATTTTCCGGTCGATGAGCAAGCTGCAGAAGTCGCGCACTCGTTTCTTATTCGCACAAAATGTATCGTCGTAAAAGGCCATCTCCTTGATTCCGTAGTTGGCTGCCAGATACTCGATTTCCTCCACCACTTTTTCCGCGCTGCAAAAGCGCAGTTTTTTTACCATCGCTCCCATGCAGTAAGTGCATTTGCCGGGGCAGCCCCTGGAAGAGTAAATAGAGATGCTCGGAGTACGTAAGGCCCCGGACAGAGGCGGATTGTACAGATGCATCGGCAGCAGATGATAGCTGGCCATCGGCATTTCATCCAGATTCTTTATGTAATCCAGCTGCGGATGCTCTTTGTACCGGCCCTCCTGCATATAGGCCACCCCGGGGATTTCCTCCAAATCCGCCCCACCGACCAGCCGGGCAAAACTCCTTTCGCCCTCGCCCCTGATCACATAGTCGATATCAGGATTTTCCAGAACTTCCCGGGGTCTCATGGTGGGATGGATACCACCGAGGACCACCCTGGTTTCCGGCCAGAACCGTTTGACGGCCTCGGCAGTGGAATAGGCGCTTTCAATCAGAACCGTATTGGCGGTAATCCCCACGAAGTCCGGCTTTGTCGGCTGGACCAGGTTTTCAAGAACGCCTTTCTGCGCCTGCATGTCGAGGATTTTCACCTGGGCGCCGCATTTTTCCAGATAACCGGCCAGTAAGGCCAGGCCCAGCGGAGGATAGCATCTTTCTTTAACGGCACTGCTTACGATAAAAGTTTTTGAATCGGAGAATTCCCAGGGCGGGTTGATCAGCAGAACGTATTTATCCTTTAAAGCCGGGTCGGGCAAAGCTTTTGTCCGGCCTGTTTGCTCGGGAGACAAACTGGACATTTTTTTCCTTGGTCTGACTTTTTTGAGTAATTAGCGCAAAACTTTGCTGCCCGCCACAGGCGGGCACAGGATTTTACCCAGGCAGCCCAAACCTCGTTTGACAAAATCATTACCGGACTCGAGTCCTTAAACTCGCCCGGGAACTTCTTCTCAACGCTGCAAAAATTATGCTACAAACTCCAGGCTTAAACTTCCTCGCTCCAGAACTCCCGGGTCCACTCGAATTGTTTCAACTCATCGAGCTGCTCGGGGCTGAACGGCTCCATATCCGCCGCCTCCAGGTTGGCGCGCAGCTGTTCCCGGTTCCTGATCCCCACTATCACGGTGGAAGTGTCCGGGTGGCTCCTGCAGAACAGCAGAGCCAGCTCGACCGGAGAGAGCTCCGGATAGCGCTCGTTCTTGAAGCGGCGGATTTCCTCGACCCGTTTCACCGCAGCTTTGAGGTTATTTCCCCTGAAAAAATGACGTCTGAAATCGCCCTTCTTGAAAGTGGTTTTCTCGGTGAACTTGCCGGTCAATGAGCCCTCGTCCAGGGGTACGCGGATAATGGTGCCCACCTTATTTTTCCCGCAGGGCTCGAGCACGGATGGCCCGGTGCGCTGCTCGAACAGGTTGTAGATTACCTGGACACTGTCCAGTCGGCCCATCTCAACCGAGGGCACCACGTCCTCGGGCCGCTTCTCGCTGGCCGAGATGCCGATACCCGACAGCTTGCCCTCTTCTCTCAGTCGCTCGAGGGTTTCGTACCACCGGTCATGCTTGTTGAACCCGATGGTCCAGGTGTGAAGCTGCATCAGGTCGATCGTTTCAACTTTCATCCGTTTCAGGGAAAGCTCCACCCGCCGGCGCAGGTAGTCCGCCGGGTAGAACTGCTCGATGTCGTCGAAATCCGGCTCGACCCACCAGAGCTTGCCTGCCGGGGGAATCTTGGTCGCCACGTACACCCTGCCGGAGCCGCTTGACCGCTCGGCCAGGACCTTGCCGATCAGCTCCTCGCTGTGGCCGTCCCCGTAACCCTGGGCCGTGTCGATGAAATTGACACCCGAGTCCAGAGCCTCGTGCAGGGTGGCAAAAGCCTCTTTGTCCTCCACCTTGCCCCAGCCCCCGCCGATGGCCCAGCCCCCGAAGCCGATCTCGCCGACCTGCCAGCCGAGCCTGCCGAAAGTTTTATAGCGCATGGGATTATCCTTTCGTTTTATAAAAAGTTGCAAAGGGGCAAAGGCACAGAGTGGCAAAGGTACAAAGTACCTCCCCTTCCACTCCTTTGCCACTTTTTTAAAGACTCCGTGCCGTTTTGCGCGAAAAACCGCGCAAGCTTACGGCTGTGACTTAGTAATTATTCTTTAACGGAAACTTGCGAAAAACTGTTTCAAGTTATCTCCGCGGCCGGTGAGCTGTCAAGGCGTGTGCGCCCGCGAGTCTGCTTACCCTTAACCATATGCTCCTTCCAAATCCCTATTGACTGGCCTGGTCAATTCTTATATCTTTTTATCTATCAGCGCCGGAGCCGTAATTGTAGGACCTGGCGCTATACTTTTCCAAGCCCGTAAAAATAAAAAACCATAAGGAGAGATTTCACCGATGAAACTGGTGATTTTCGAAGGCAAGAAATTCTTTAATTTCTTCCCCATCGCCTATCTCAAGCCCACTTTCGAGCTGCGCTGCGGCCACAGCCTGCTCTATGAAAAGATCATCCGTAACCACCCAGGGCTTTCGGTTTCTTTTTTCTGCCGCGACTACCTGGCGGATACTTTCGCCAGCCGTGCCCCCGCC
>CAZSTM010000025.1:10698-17037 GCA_964609635.1 uncultured Gemmatimonadales bacterium | reverse complement strand
CTGGTTGGTATTCACCCTTACGAGCTCTGCTACTACAACATCCTGGCCGGAGGCATGCCCGGTGCGCACAAGCTCGGCATGGAAACCACCTACTGGTGGGACCCGGTTAATAAACCGGTATGCGAGCTGATCAATTCGAGCCTGCCGGATACCGCCGTTGTCGCCACCAGAAACGACGATCTTTTTCGTTTCCTCCAAGATATCGGAAGGATAAAACCCACACTCAGATTCAGCGCCGAGGATTCCGATTACTTCCTGCTTTACTGCAGACAGGGTATTTTCAGGGATATTGACTTGGTGATACTCCGTTATGGACGCCCGATGCTGGAAATCAGCAAAAACGGGGTCCTGCTCCTGACAGTTTATCCCCTGAGAGCTTGCCTTACTGAAATACTTTCTGAAATCGACAGGAAACTTAAAATGCCGAATCCGCCCGCCGGGCTGCACTATGAAAGGACCTTGATTTTCCATAATCTTGATGATATGGACTCGATGATTCGGGAACTGAAACTGTACCTTCAGCTAAAACCCCGGGATTTCAAGGCGAATATGTTGCTGGCCCAGATTTATCTTCAGCAGAATAGGCCTGGGGAAACTATCAAACTGCTGCGGCGGGTTTCCGGCGACATCGAGGATCGTGAATCCTGGAACTTATGTATGGCCGACACCTATTGTCTGCTGAACGAACACGATAAAGCCATCTTTTACCTTAATGAGATTCTTGAAAAGAAAAGTCTGGAACCTGAAGCTAATTTAAAACTCGGACAAATATATTTTCTAAGAAAAGAACTTGAAAAAGCAATAGAGCACTTTGAACTTGCCTTGCGTATCAGACCTGACGATACAAGGATTCTGTACTGGTTTGCCCGAGCCAACCACGGAGCAGAAGATATCGCCGAGGCGAGAAAATATTATGAAAGAATACTCGAGCTGGACCCCGCCCACCTGGCTACTCTAACAGATATGGGCATGCTGGCCAAAAAAGAAGGTGATATGGAGCGTGCCGAAAGCTTTTACCTTCAGGCCCTGGAAATCGACAGCACCAATGCTTCCGCGAATAACAATCTGGGTAACCTCTATATGGAGACAGGCAGGAAAGATCGTGCCGAAAAATATTTCAAGCTCGTTGCCGCAAAAGAGCCTGAAAACTCCCAAGCCCACCTGGCCCTGGCGCTTATTTATATCGACCATCCGGAACGCTGGCCGGAAGCTCTGGAGGAGTTACGCACCGCGGTACGGCTGAGCCCGGAAAGGGCGGAATATTTAACAAAAGACTTCATAATCCCGCTGCAAAACAAGCTGGCAAACCATTAAGGATTACAAAGGGCCGACCGGCCTGTCACTCCTGGATTGAAGCAGATGTCTTGATTACACCTGATTGATTTTGAATTGAATAGCGAGTGAACAGTAATAATCAAAAAACCTTAACCATCGAAGATACCCGGCAGCTTGCTGCGGGGAATCTTCGATAATTCCGGCTAAAATTGACTTTAAATGTTGCACCCGATCATCGAATACCAGGAGGGGCTATGAATAACCCGAGGATTGTCAACCGGCTCGTGGGTCTTTTCAAGACCACTCTGATCGGCGCACTGACACTGGTGGCTGTTGCGGTTCTTTTTCCAGGGACAGTGCGGGCCCAGGACGATTGGGGAAGACTCCAGATGTTCGAGGATGGAGACCTTTCCCGCTGGCAGCTGGCAGGGACCGGCACCCTTGCCATAGACAGTGCCTATGCAACCCAGCGCAAACACAGTTTAAAAGTGAGCTTTTCAAAAGGTTCTCTCCTGAGGTTGGACCTTCGTGGAATCTGGCGTATGGAAGAAATCATACGCGAAAAGTTCAGCGATGAGGGGGGCGGGGGCTGGAAGATCTACGAAGCCTTTTTTACCGACATTTACACATCCGGGCCGATCGAGCTTCTGGTCGGATTCAGCGACAGCCTGGGCGGCTCCTGGAAGGTGCTTAAAACCTTGAAAAAAGGTCTGAATCACCTGCAGTTTAGGAGCCGGCAACTGCAAGGAGTGGATTTCAACTCCCTGGAATTTGTCGAATACCGGCCGGTGCAGGCGGCTACGATCTATCTGGATAATGTCCGCACCTGGGAGTACCAGCCCGAGCTGGATTCCCGGGGCAAGATGGACATCATCTATTCGGATTCGGTGGTCTCGCCTCACCTAGCCTGGCAGAGGCCGGATGCCGCAGGAACGATTCGGGGTCTGTTTGTACCTCACGCAGGGTCGGGCAGGGTGATGGTGGAGCTGATGCAGAGATTCGACCTGCAGCCCACCACCGTGACTTTCGAGCCCTCGCTGGGCCTTCACCGCTGGGCTTTCGGGGATTTTTACGGCACCCGGGCGCTGGGCTACGACCATGTTACCGATAAGTATTCCGTATCCTATACCAGCTTGACCGGCGAGCTGGAAAGCGATGAGCCCTTCGAGGTGATTGTCCTGCCGCCGGTGCGCGGCTGGCAGAACATGCCGCGCGAACTTAAAGCAGCTATCAAGGCGCGGGTGGCCGGCGGCTGCGGGCTGGTTCTTTTCCAGCCCACGGCAGAGGCCGAGGCCGCGGATGATTTCTGGGAGCTTTCTCCTCTGGTCGGGGCGGTGGAACTGGAGAAATTCCGGCCCCGCGAAAGCGACCAGGAAGAGGTGAGGCCCGCCGCCAGGAAAAGCGGGCTCTGGAAGAAAGGTCCTGCTCAGAGTTATATCACCCGAAACCTGCCCCTGGAGCTGATACCCACCCGGGACATCCGGTACCTGAGCTACCGGGCTCGCGGCGAAGTGGCGATTACCGCCGGGGACGGCAGCCCGATCCTGGCCTGCGGCCGCTACGGTAAGGGTCGCGTGGCGGCTTTCGCCTGGGTCGATGATGGAATTTTCCCGAGTGTGCGCGGACCGCTCGAGGAAAAAAACGGCCTGCCTTACTGGGAATACCTCTACGCCCTGATCGGCCGCACAGTGCGCTGGGCCGCGGGACGGGATACCGAAGAAGGCTTCCGCGATGCAGTACTATCACAGCATTTACCTCATCTCGAAGGTCCACTGTGCGTGAGTGCCAAGCTTTCCTGTCTGCCCGGGGACCTTGTTCGGTGCGTGATCCGCAACCAGGATTTCGAGATAGTGACTGAAAAATATATCCCCGTCGAAAGCGGCGAACTGCAAATACCCCTCCCGGAAGTTTCTTATGCCTCTCTACTGATCGCCGACCTGTGGCTGGTCCGTCAGGGCCGGACCGTTGATTTCGCCACTGTCTCCCGGGAATTTTTCGGCTGGAACAAGATCACTTCTCTGGAAGCCGGCAAGAAAACCTACAATCTGGGAGAGACCTTAAGCGGCGAGGTGAGTATCCACAAGGCCGGGCACCCGGCAAAAGTTGTAGTATCCCTTCACGACAACCGGGAACGACTTCTGGCCGTGGACACCCTCCAACTCGAAAGCGGGGCCGAGGGCAGGTTCTCTTTCCCCACTGAGGGCTGCCTGACCAGACGGGCCACTGTCACCGCTCGCGTGCTTTCGGATAAGGGTCAGGCTGTCAACTCGGAGAAACTAGACCTGTTTATCAACCGCCCGGCAGCCTGGGAGGACTATGAAGTAATGATGTACCGCTTCATGCCGAATGTCATTCCCGGCGAGTGGGGATTCCTCGACCGCTACATGGAGGATTTGGGAGTCACCGCCTGGGCCGCCATAAACCCGGAGTTCATCTTCCGCAGCAACCTGAATGTCCAGACCGAAACCCGCCTGGACACCGAGGAATCCCTGGATGGTGAAGGCGAAAAACCCTACCGCGAACAGAAACGTCTTTACCTCGAGACCCGGGATAAAAAGTACCTCCAGCGGCTCCACTGCCAGCACGACCCGGCATACCTGGCCCAACAGAAACGGGTGATTACCGAGAAAGTCAACCTTTTCAAACATTTCAGCCCCTTGAGCTACTACTGCTACGAGGAGCCGTCCTACACCCATTACGGCGACGCTTTCGACCTGTGTTTCAGCCCCTACTGCATGGCGGAATTCCGCAAGTGGCTTATAAGCCAATATGGTTCTCTTGAAGCGCTCAATGCTCAGTGGGGAACCAGATTCAAGGACTGGCAGGATGTAATACCGGACGACACTTTTGAGGCCCAGGCGCGAGGCAACTACTCAAGCTGGGCCGACCACCGCACTTTCAGCGAGCTGACTTACTCCGGCAATTACGCTTACGTGCGCAGCCTGGTCCGCCGGCTGGACCCCGAGGGCCTGGTGATGATGACCGGCACCCAGCGCAGCGTGCCGCACAACGGCTACGACTACTACCTGCTGAATCAGACAATCGACCATACCCAGCCCTACGGTGAACCGGAGCGCCACCGGGATTTCATCCGTACCGGGGGCAAGATCACCGGGTGCACGGGCTACGGGGTGTTCGGGGACAAGCTGGGATACGAAATCTGGGGCCGGCTCTTCTACGGACACACCGCGGGATCGGCTATTTTCTGGCAGTATTCCACCATAGACCCTGATTACCGTCTCTGCAAGAGCGGAAGAGACATGATGGAGATTTTCCGCGAAATCCGTCACGGCGGACTGGCCCGCCTGCTCTCCTGCGCCGAATACAGTCCCGGCCAGGTGGTGCTTTTCTGGTCCATGCCGAGCATTCACGGTACCTGGATCCAGGACGGGCGGATCATCGAGGCCGACGGATCGCCGAGCGAGATTTTCGAGCGCTGGGAGTTCAATTATGAAAGCTGGCGCTGGCTGCTGGATGACCTGGTCGTGCCTTACAGAACGATGTCCTGCCAGATGCTGGATCAGGACCGGCTGAAAGATTACGGGGCGAAAATACTGATCCTGCCCAACACCATCGCTCTGTCGAAAACCGGGGTAAGGGCTGTCGAGCGCTTCGTGGAATCGGGCGGGGTAGTGGTCGGCGATGTGCAGGCCGCCTGGATGGACGATCACTGCAAATGGTTGGAAAAAGGAGCCCTGGACAGGCTTTTCGGCATCCGGGGGCCGAGACCGCACACCTTGCCGGCAGGTACTGATATCACCGAAAGACCGGGCGGCTGGGGGCTCGCCGAGGCCGACCGACAGGTTCGCTCCACAGACTCGGAACAACTGGACCTGGGAACGGGACTGCCGAAAGTCCATGTAAATACCGCTGGAAGCGGCAGGGCTTACTACCTGAACGCATTTTTAGCAGGCTACGGCAGGCTGCGCCAGGACGGACGGGGAGCCGGGGTGCGTTCCGCGATGGCCGGGCTCCTGGAGGCGGCGGGCTACAGGCCGCAGATAACGGTAAAACCGGCCACGGGCGGAGACCTGAAAGCGACCAGAGTGGTAGGCTATGACTTGGGCGACGGCGGACATCTGATCGGCATTCTGAAAGATTACCGTGGGACCCACCAGGTGCAGGACATCGGCGTAATCCTGCCCGAAGCGGGCTACCACTATGATGTCCGCGCCGGAAGTTACCTGGGCCAGGGCCCTGCCATCCATACCACCATCGCCACCGGAGAGGCCAAGCTGCTGGCCTGCTTACCCTACCTGGTGAAAGCCGTGAATATGAGCGCCCCGGAAAAAGTACGCCCCGGAGAACCGGTAAAGCTGTCTATTTCGCTGGAGACTGTTGAATCCGCAGCAGCCGGGCCGCACGTGTTCGTGCTCGAGGTCTTTGATCCCGCGGGCCGGAAAGTAAACTACTACGGCGGAAACCTGGTGGCTGAAAAGGGCACCGCGGCGGCCGGATTTACTACGGCGCTGAATGACAGAGCAGGGCAGTGGCGTATCCGTGCCCGTGATGTGTTAAGCGGCCTGGCGGCCGAGAGATATTTTTACTTATCACCCTGAAAAAGCCGCCTTATCACAGGTTTATTAAGCAGCCGAAGTTTATAATCCTTTATTCAGGGCCGATCCTCCAGCACCCGAACCATCGCCTGGTCGCCCAGCTCGCCCAGGCCCATGTCCAGAGCCTTGTCGTACATTTTCGCTACCAGTTGCAGGCCGGGCAGCTCAAGCCCTACTCTTTCGCATTCATCCAGCACCAGTTGAATGTCCTTGCGGTGCAGGGCGATCTTGAATCCCGGACTCAAGTCTCCCTCGGCCAGCTTTCCACCCCAGTTTTTCCAGATGAAACTGCTCGCAGCGCCCGAGGCGATCACCTGATGGGTCAGTTTCAAGTCCAGGCCCAGTACCCGGGCAAAATGGAAGCCCTCTGCCAGGGCGAGAACATGCAGGCTGCCCACCAGGTTGTTGCACAGCTTTATCAACTGGCCCCGGCCCACCTCCCCGATATGAACTATCCCGGGCGCGTAGTGCTCGATAATCGGCCGCGCCCGTTCTACATCGCCGGTCT
>CAZSTM010000025.1:9637-10688 GCA_964609635.1 uncultured Gemmatimonadales bacterium | reverse complement strand
TCTTTACCATCCATAACCCCACTTCAGTCATTAGCGGCGCACATCTCGGCTTTGAACAGGCCATCGCCGGTCTCCCCGCCGACCATGGCCACCAGCTTGCCCTCTTGCGCGCCCGTGGTCCCGCCGGTGACCGGAGCATCCACGAACCTTATCTCTTGTTCGCCCAGCCGCCGGGCGATCTCAACGGTTGCGGTGGGACTGATTGTCGAATGGTCCACTATCAGCGAACCGGGGGGCAGGGTTTCGGCCAGTCCCCCGGAGGAGAAGATTACCGACTCGACCGCCTCGGTGTCGCTGACACAGATCAATGCCACCCGGCAGCTGCGGCCCAGCTCCGCAGGAGTTTTGCAGGCAACGGCTCCTGCCGCCTCATGCGGCTTTGCTTTCTCGGCGCTGCGGTTGTAGACCGCCACCTCCAACCCGGCCTTGATTAGATGCATGGCCATCGGCGAACCCATCAGGCCCAGACCCAAGAATCCAACCCGCATTGAATGCCTCCTTTACAAAATCGACGCGGATAATACCATCCTGTTTATATATTAAAAAATCGGGGACCACCGCCGAAAAACTCGGACCCGGGTCCCCGGAAAAGTCTTCCCTTAAAAAAGCTTGTCAGGTCTAGACTCCGAAAATCTCGACCGGTTTTTTGATTCTCCACTTGCCGCGGGTGAAATCAGGGAAGTCCACGGCCGCGCTCTTGTCGGCGACCGACTGCTCGCTGAGCGGGCTGATCACACTCCAGGTCGCTGCGTCGTAAACATCGATCGGAGTCTGGAGCTTGTTTCGCACCGCGTGGAAGAATTGGTGCCATTCCAGGTAATCTCCGCCGCTGTGGCCGTAGTTCTGGGCGGTTTTCCCCATTTTTTTCCACAGCGGGTGATCGAACTCCCGGTAATAGCGCTCGGAATCCTCCCACTTATGCTCCTCGGGGCTGCGGTCCTCGATGTAGAATTTATCGAGCGTGCCGCTGTAAATGCCCTCGGTGCCCTGGACCCGGAAGATCAAATCGTAGGGCCTGGGTGACTGGGTGTCGTGGTAGAGGGTGACTGTC
>CAZSTM010000025.1:0-9627 GCA_964609635.1 uncultured Gemmatimonadales bacterium | reverse complement strand
TCTGGGCGTTGGGATGGTTTTCCCCGAACATCTTGGCTATTCGATGATTCATCCCGCGGCTCTTGGTGCTCATCGAGACCAGGTGACTGAAACGGTCGCCGCGGTTAATGTTCAGCCACCAGGCGACCGGACCGATCGGATGGGTGGGATAGAGGTTTCCGTTGCGGGTGATCGCATGCCTGCCGCGCCAGAGCAGCTCTCCGCCGTGGCCGATCTTTCCCTCGATACCCTTCAAATAGCGGACATCGTGCTGGTAGCCGGCTTCGCAGTGCAGCAGTTCGCCGAAAATGCCCTGCTGGATCATATTGAGGATCAGCATTACGTTGCGATAATAGCAGACATTCTCAAGCATCATGCAGGGCATACCGGTTTTTTCGCTGGTTTCGACCAATTGCCAGCATTCATCGAGAGTCACCGCCGCGGGCACCTCGGTAGCGCCGTATTTGCCGTTCTCCATGGCCGCCACCATAACCGGAGTGTGCAGCTGCCAGGGAGTAGCGGTAGCCACCGCATCCAGGTCATCGCGCTCGCAGAGCCGGCGGTAGGCCTCCGGTGAGCCGGAATAACCCTCCGGCCTCTTGCCCAGACCTTCCTCTACTATCTTCTGCGCCCGTGCCAGGCTGGCCTCGTTGATATCGCAAAGGGCTGGAATTTCCACTCCTTTGAATGCCATTATATGTTTGAGCAGACCGGTACCGCGGTTGCCCACGCCCACAAAACCGAGACGGACAGGCTTATCCTCGGGCCTGCCGAAAAGACTTCCGGCCGCCCCGGTGAGCGAAAGGGCCAGGGATGCAGTGGAAGCTTCAGCTATAAAGCGACGGCGACTTATGCTTTTACCGGCCATGAGCTTTCTCCTTCTGAAAATTATTGCAGCCGTGGAAAGTGAATTTTAACTATTTTTTCATCGATCGATTATTTTTTTAAATTTCTCCGCCCAAGAAACGTCCGTTTTCCATTCGTGCTTGTTCCTATCATTAAACTGTTCCAACGCCCGGGTCTTCGCTGCCTCCCACACGGCTATGCTACATTCATTCACACGGCAAAATTGCCTTTTAGCAATTTCGATCTGGTCTGACACTTCTGCAAAGCCTATATGCTTGACAAGATGGCATCGTGAACACAGCGCGACCAAGCCAACCAGCTTCTGCACATTGTTCTCATCGTCGTACTCCCAAATCTCATGTGCGTGCAGTTTACCTTTCTCACAACAGACCTCGCACATGCCGCCAGCCTGGTCGTAAACAGCCTTGCGGAGAATATCCCAATATGCTTTTTTGAGCATCGTCCGAAGATTCTTGTACCAGCACGGTTTAGGAATCATCTCAATCGGCAATCTCATATCATTCTCATCCAGTCTTTATAACTCCAACAGCGTTTGCCGCTACAGGAGCACATTTTTATTTAACCGATGAATTTTTTTAATATTTTTTCCTTTGTGCCTTGTTGCGCATAAAGCCGCGCAAGTCTGCGGCTGCCACTTTGCCTCTTTGTCTCTCTAAAGAATCCTGACCAGTCTTTCATTTTTCGCCGGTCCCGGTATTCTCCCCCGCTTGGCCACCCGGCGGCCGGAGATGCTTTTGAGATCCAGGGTCATATCGATCGGTGAGGCACTCGAAATGTACGAACCGACTCCCAGGGCATCCGCTCCGGCGGCCACGAGATCGGGAATTTTTTCCGGGGTCACCCCGCCGGACACAAATATTTTGACCCCGGATGCTCCGGCCTGATCCAGCCGGGCCCGGACTTCGCGAACCAGTCCCGGGGTCACCCCACCCCGTTCCTGGGGGGTGTCGAGCCGGACACCGTATAATTCGGAGCCGAGCGCCTCGGCCTGACGAACCGCTTCCAGAGCTTCATCGTTGATCGTGTCCACCAGGCTGATCAGCGGACCGCTGTGTTTCAGGTGTCGAAGATAAAGCCGGGAAGCTTCCAGAGTGTCGCCGACAATCAGAATGTAAGGATGAGGCATGGTTCCCTGGGGAGTCCGGCCGGCCAGGGAAGCTCCCAGGATATTGCTGGCCGAGGCGCAGCCGCCGATCAAGGCGGAGCGCTCCATCACCGGGGCCGCCGCAGGGTGAAGGTGTCGGGAGGCGAAACAGGCCACCGGGACCGCTTCCCCGGCCGCATCCGCGCAGGCCCGTGCGGCCGTGGCCCAGCCGGAACTGCTCGCCAGGATACCCAGAAGCGCGGTCTCGTGAAGGCAAAAGCCGGAATACGGACCTTCCAGTTGCATTACTGTCTCGCCGGCGCACATACTCTCACCCTCCGGCAGGCTTCTGATGACAACCCCGGAGTCGGAAAGCAGGCGCCCGGCCTCCTCGCACCCGACAAAAACCCCGTCACCCGAAGTATGTATATCCGCCGCTACCACTGTCTGTGCCAGGCCCTCGGCATCCAGAATGTCAAGGGTCTTGAGAAAATATATATCCGTCACGTCCCCCCGTCTTATCTCGTTATGGGTGGCCGAAAAAAAACGGCTCCCATCATCGCTCGCCACCAGGGAGAGGTCCCGGTACTTTTTCAAAGTCGTCCGTTTCTTTTCCATGGCGAGAATCCCTTCCGGATTGCTGATTGACTGTCAGCCCTGTCTGGCAGCATTAAAAAAACATGATTTCTCTCGAGCAGACAATTCTCTCGGCCCGGGAGTTTTGATAACCGGTTATTACTTTTTAATATCCCAACCGGCCGGTGTCAAGAAAAGCCGCCACGTCCAAAGAAAAATTGTTTAATGTTGCATTTCCGTGAATCATAATGTAAAATGAATATATAGTACGAACCGACAATTCGTCTTGAGCCTGCAAGCCTGACAAGCCGGATTTTTTTTAGGGAGTAATTATCGTTTTGGCTTTTTCCCCGGTGAAAGGCAGATTGCATCCTCTGATCAAAATATTCGTTTGTATTATCATATCATTATCCGCAGGCTCTTATTGCGGCTCCGCCGCCGAGGCGCCCGGGAAGGGGTCAAAAATGAGTTTACAGCTTACCAGTTCGGCTTTTGAGCAGGGTGAAATGATTCCGGACCGCTATACCTGCAAGGGACAGGATATATCTCCAGCACTCAGCTGGGCAGGCATGCCGGAGGGATCCCAGAGTTTAGCCCTGCTTTGCGATGATCCGGATGCACCGATGGGAATCTGGGTTCACTGGGTGATCTACAACATTCCGGCCGAAGAAGGCGGGCTGCCCGAGGAGGTTCCCGCCTCAAAAGCAACTCTGAAAAACGGAGCGGTCCAGGGAACCAACAGTTGGGGCCGGATCGGTTACGGAGGGCCCTGCCCGCCCAGCGGAACCCACCGTTACTTTTTCCGCCTCTATGCTCTCGATACCGGCCTCGATCTCCAGTCGGGAGCCACCAAAGCCCAACTGCTCAAAGCAATGGAGGGCCACATACTGGCCGAATGCGAGCTGATGGGCCGCTATGCCAAACGCTGAAAAACGTCTCGTTTGATTATTTAACCCGGTCAATGCCCAAGACAGAATAAATAGTTAAAAAGGCTCACAAATTTCAGCTTGATCGCCAAGAAGCAGGAGCGACCGGCCGGTCGCTCCTGCTTCTTTGTTGCAGAAATACCTCGTTTCCAGACAACTCCCTTTCCGTCTGCCGGTTCCTGGAGTTTCGAAACCCTGTCCCGGTTGCTGTTGCTCGGAAGTTATAACCTTATCGTGCCTCAACTGAAAAGGGAGATAACCTCCCAGGGCGGGTCGAACTTCTCTTGGAAAACCACACTATCCTCTAAATCGGCCGTGACCAGAACGAGTTCCTCTTTGGCGAACTCCTCCAGTTTCAAGTTGCCTCGAAGGCGCCATTCCTTCTCTACCGTCCAGTTCCCTTTACGGCCAGCGCTCTGAGTAAAAAGCCTTTCTTCTCCGGAGGGCACGGTATCCCGGTTCCTGAGATAGCGCACCGGTCGGGTGCCTGCACGTTCCAGAGATTCCTGCCGGAAGGCTAAACCGTAAGGCTCTAGACTGTAGCGAGCATACCTTTTTCGCCAGCGCATCAGCTCGATCGCTTCTGCCGGGGTTAACGCTGTAAAACTGATCGCCGACTCGCCGGAGGGCATCTTCCACGAGGATCCCCGCAAAAGGCCCTCGCTGATAATTCTCGCCAGAGTCGCCCGGGCATCGCGCACGTAGTTTGCCGGATCGGCCAGCAGGTCGCGATAGAATTCCCGGGGTTCCTCTCCCGGCCAGGCTCCGGGCCAGGTATGTGTCCAGTGAGTCAGCCAGCCGCTTTCGAAAAGCCGAAGTTTCGGGTTTAATTTGTCCATGGGAAAACTGTAGCTCGGAGTCCATGGGGCCCTGGAGAATTTTATCCGGAAATCCTGGCGCACTTGTTTCCCTTTTGTTAAAAACTCCGCCAGCAGTGTATCCAGTCTTCCGCCGGGACGAATGGAAACCGGATAAACGACCTCCGCCAGTTCCAGAGCCATTCGATCGCGCACAGCGTAAAAATCCCCGGTTGACCGGGAGCCTGTAAAGACCGGCCGGGTGTTCTGTGGGTCCAGACCGAGACCCCTCAAGATTTTTGCGAAATATTCCCTCCCCCGGTTATCCTGTCGGCCGGGGACTATAAGTTCCAGGCCCAGGCCCGACTTGCCTCCCAGATAGGCGGCCAGCTCCCAGGTGGGCAGACCTGCGCTGGCGATCAGCCTGACATTTTTACCCGCCAGGCTTTCCAGGGCCGAGACAAGCGCCCTCACCCAGGGGTTCTCTCCCCTGGGGTACTTGCCCTGAGCCGAATTGAGCAGCAGGATGTTTTTTAAACTGTTGTCGATGGCATTTCTCCCGGTTCCCCAACCACGGCTCTATCCCGGAATATTCATAAAAAAGTCATAGGTTTTTCCAAAGGGTTTCCTACAGTCAGGCATTACAGGCTTCTTCTTAGTTTTAAATCGCGGATTACACGGATAAAAATCTGATTTCACGGACAGGTTCGCACCTCGCCCCAAGGCTTTGGTTGGGTGGTGGGGAACCGTGCAATCTGTGCTACATCTGTGTTATCCGGGATTCAGAACGTCATGGAAAACAACACCGAATTTTATTTTGCATGAATAATCTGCCTCCGGCAAACCGGTTCTTTCTAACGATAATTGCGAGGACTTGCGCTTACTCCCGGAGCAGTCATCATGAGCGGCGCGGCTAAACCGGAAACCATGAAAATGTTTTTCGTAGGGGCACAGAGGGCAGTGCTCGTGAGTGAGCCGGAGCGGAGCGGAGACCCGCGCACGCAGGTAGCGCGACATGCGAACGAGAGGTGTGGATGAGGGCTCGTTAGCGAACGCGCGCGAGTGGAGCAGGGGCTGTGCCCGGCCTAAGGGATTCCCTGGAACTAAGGAAAAATATCAAAACCTGATTTATTTTCATAGCAGCAATTACCGGTCTGCCCGCCGGATGTAGGAGAGAAACAACAGCACTTCCCGGTCCCGAATCTGTCGGCGGTATAGCTCCGCAAAACAATCTCCGGCGCGGGCAAAGTCTCCCCGGTAGAAAAAATGCCTGCCGATAACACGCAGGGCCTCCGAAGGCGGGTTCTTGACATTTTGCGAGATCTGGAAAGCCGCTGCCACAACCGGTACATCCACACCCAGAAGGTACTGCAGGTAACGGTTTCCGGGCATACTTTTCAATAAAGGCGCATCGAGCGGAAAGCTGCTGGTAAAATGCCATTCACCGTCCGGCGCCTGCCTCAGATCGATTGCATAGCTGCGTAAGACAGCGGCATTGTCCACCGCAGTATAAAGCGAATCAGCGGCCCGAGCGGAATCGCCACCCCACCCCCGGCTTTCTATCAGTTCCCCCGGATCGCCGCTCATCCGGCAGAGCGCGAGAGATTCCCCCGGCCTTTGGCCGCTGCCGCTTGCAGCATACTCGATCAGGGGGAAGTTGTCGGTGGTCGGCCGCGCCCGCTCGAGGAGCCTGCGCAGTTTAGCCGGTCCTGCATTCAGCAGGGCCAGTAGCTGGTACACGCTCTGAATGCCGACAGCTTCAAGATCGGCGGAAACAGTGGGGCTCGAGAAACGCGCCGTAAGCTCCGGAAGCGATACTCGAATGGGAGCCGAACCGCCGACAAGCAGCAGGTCCGCGCCGGCCCCGAACCAGAGGGCGGCATGGGGAAAAACCTCGTAAAAAGCCCGGATCAGGCTCAGGCACTCCCGGTAGGGCATCTGGTTTACCGGCAGCCATTGGCAGAACATACCGGTTTCACTGAGACTGCGGCGGCATAGCTGGTAAAACTCTCGCGAATAAAGGTTGACCACCCCGGCATGCGTAGGCGGCGGAGGCTCCAGAGTTATTACATCGTAGCGTCTCGTGCCGCCCAGCAGAAAATTTCGTCCGTCGGCAATGTGAGTGCTGACCCGCGGGTCAGCCAATGCTCCACCGTTGAACTCCCGGAAAAAGACATCCGCCTCCAGAACCCGGCGGCTGATCTCGACCGCATCTATACGTTCCACTTCCTGGTGGGCGCAAATCCCGGACAGGGTGCTGCCGACACCGTAACAGATCAGCAGAACATCCCGGGGAGCGGAAGCCAGCAGCAGAGGCAGGTGCGCCATCAGTTTCATGTAGCGCTGTCCCTCGACACTGGTGGCGCTCATCGAGAAACCATTGGTCCACAGTGTCCTGGAAATCGCCCTGCCGAAAACCTTTTCCTCGGTTACTACCAGGGTTTCATTTACGTCTTCGCGCACCAGCAGCACATCAGGCGCGGCCCGGGAGAGAAATACCACCCTGCGGATAACCCAGTCCCCGGGCAGGAGCCATCCGGCCAGCATACCCGACCCGAGCAGAAGAGCCGGAATCAGCTTTCGGCTAAAGGCTTTCCCCGAAGCGCTGAAATAGTAAAACACGCTGCCGCTGACCAGGCCCGTGCCTCCGAGAATCAGCAGAGTCCTCTGGCTGCCCGCCTCCGGGAGCAACCAAAAACCGGCTGCCAGCGCACCCAGGATACCCCCGCAGGTGTTTGCCAGGTAGAGCCCGCCTACCGCCGAACCCGCGCCGTGCGTGCGCCCTAGGTTCAATCGTCCCAGAAGGGGGAAACTGAAACCCAGGGCCGTGCAGGGCAAAGCCATGGTCGCGGTACAGATCAGCACTCCGGCGCTCAGCCGGGAAAAATCCGGCCCGGTTCCTTGCAAGGTGGCGGAATCCCACAATCTGTCCACCGCCACCATCGGCAGTGCGGAAAAAATTATGCCGATACCCCAGATCCAGCCGAGTACCGCCAGCTTACGCTCCAGACGCTCCCCGGTCGGACTTCGGTCGTGAATTGCCAGCAGGCTGCCCAGTCCCACGAAAAAAAGGAACACTGCCAGCATCAGGCTGAAAGACTGCAGTCGGGAACCGGTGAAAAACAACAGCAGACGAGTCCAGACCACCTCGGCCCCGAGACCGGCGAATCCGCAGAAAACAGCAGCCGGCAGGCTAAACCAGCCGCCGCCGCTCGAGACCGGGCCGGAATTCTGCACCATCGTTGCAGCGCCGGAGGTTTCCCGTTCAAGTGCCGTCTTGGCTCCGGCGGCGAATCCGGCTCGCAGTCGCCAGGCTCCAAGCGCCACCAGAATGTTGACCGCCGCCGCAACTGCCCCGGTCTGCCAGAGTCCGAAACCGGGAATCAATAAGAAATCCGCTGCCAGACAGGCGGCCGCAGCGCCCAGGGTATTCAGCGCGTAGAATGCTGCCAGGCGGCGGCCGAAGCGGCCGAAACTCCTCTCGGCAAAAGCGGTGATAACCGGCAGAGTGCCTCCCATCAGGAGGGTCGGCACCAGCAAGAGTAAAAATACGCTGAGTGTTTTGACCGGGCCGATCAGCCGGGGTACTTCTCCTAAATAATGGTTGAGGAACACCTGGTAGCTGTCCAGACGTATTAAAACCAGGGTCAGCACCAAGGAGCTCAGGCCGATTCCTGCCTCGATCAACGCATAAAGTCCAATTCCTCTGTCGGTGCGCTCTATATATCTGCCGAAAAACCAGGCCCCCAGCCCCAGGCCGGCCATGAAAGCGGCCAGTACGGTCGAGACCGCGGCCAGGGTATTACCGAATCCCAGGCCGGTAATGCGCACCCAGATCACCTCGTAAACCAGCCCGCTGATTCCGGAGAGGAAAAAAAGCAGTTGAAGAATTCCAAGTCCCGGCCGTCGGTTCATTCGGAAAATTCCCCGTTGCACAACAGGAAGCTATACTTGGATGGTAAGATTACCGTGCCATGGAGACTACCGGCAACCAATATACCCATATTCCAGGCGATCCAAAAGAGAAAAAGGCTGTGCTCTTTTCAGGCTAACAACATTAATCGCAACCAGTTATCAACCCAAGAGATTCCTTGACTATCCGGTGTTGGGAAAATATTTTCTAAGTTCGAGCTCGCATGTTGTTCAGATCATAGCCCTTGAGTGCCCAAGGTGCGCACACCCGTTCCCAGGTTATAACGTTGTCCTTGACCGCTGACATCCTCAAATCCTCTAATGCCGGGCAGGTCGTTATCATGGGCCTTATTCTGGGGTTTTTAGCCGCTCTGTTTCCCGGACCGGTTGCGGCCTTTCTTATCGTGGCCCTGGTGTTTATCCATATGCGCCGGATTTCGCAGCGCTGGGAAGATCCACGGCCTTTCACCATCCTTACCATCGGTTTCGTCCTGCGCTTGTCGATGATAGCACTGTTGACGGCCCTTTCCACCCTCAAAGGCGATCACGTCACTTTTTTCGGCGACAGCAGATATAACTTAGAAATAAGTCTGAGAGCCCTCACGGTCTATGCAGGGATACTCGATATCCCCAGCGCCGGCGGGCTTACTTCAACTGAATACGGTTATAATTTTTTCAACTGGATTTTCGGAGCCGTTTATTACCTGTTCGGCTACTCTCCGTTACTGATCCGTTTGCTCAACACCCTGTCCGGCTGCATGACGGCCTGGATGATTTACCTGATAACCTACCGAGTCTGCGGACACCGGAAACTCGCCGCCTGGGCCATGGGACTGACCATGTTCTGGCCCTCTCAGATCCTCTGGTCGGTTACCCTGCTCAAAGAGCCGATGCTCGCTTTGTACTCTTCCACGGTCATTTACCTGTTCGTGGACATGATCAGACGGAAGAGGTGGTGGTATTTGATCCCGCTCGGTGTGCTTTGGTACCCGATGAATGAACTCAGGCACAAGTCTCATCTGTTAATGCTGCTCACCACCGGGCTTTCGCTGGTCCTTTACCTGCCCCGCCGGAAGAAGACAGGAGTGCTTCTGGTACTGCTTCTGGCAGTGGTAGGTCTAGGAGCCGGACGATCCCGAATCAAGCCGATGTACTTGAAGTTGCACGGCATGGTGGTAGTCTCTCAGATGGGGTTTATCACCACCGGCGGCTCTTACTACAAGTTTCTCCCGGAGCGTTTCAAGCCGGTCGGGGGCAGCCGCGAAACCATGACTTACCGCGAGATGACACTTTCCTGGCTCAAAGCTGCCTATTATTATCTCGGCGTGCCCAATCCTTTGGTCCGGATCAAAAAAAGCCAGGTGCCGGTGGTGCCGCAGATGATAGCCTGGTACATTTTAATGGTTTTCTGCTTTCCGGTGGGAGTGTTGCATCTTTTTAGACACCACTACCGGGAATCGGGTATTATACTGGTTTATATCTTGGT
>CAZSTM010000024.1:0-17241 GCA_964609635.1 uncultured Gemmatimonadales bacterium | reverse complement strand
GCTATTGGAAGTATGTGCAATTGCAGGATCTGGGGATTCAGGAGAAAAGCTCCCCACCCTCCATCGATCAAGATGTGTCGGCTCAGTTAGGTTTTACGGAAAGTGATTGACGACTTGCGGTGCAAAATCCGGTGAGGTGTCGATCAGGCTGCCGGCGGAATTCTACCAACATTATTAAACGAGAACTATGGCACAGGCGCTGCGAATGTCCAGCAATTAGACTACGGAAGGAGTAGAGATGAATGTTTTAATTACCGGCGGAGCCGGGTTTATCGGGTCCCATCTTGCCGAGAACCTTCTGCAAGATGGGCATTCCGTGTTTGTAATAGACAACTTCGCCACCGGCCGCCGGGACACTTTGAGTTCACAAAAAAGTCTCCAGATACAGGAAGCCAGCATCGTGGATGCCGAGGTCACCGGGGAAATATTTGACCGGTTCCGGCCGGAGCTAGTAATCCACTGCGCCGCCTCTTATAAAGATCCGGACAATTGGGCAGAAGACGTACGGACAAACGTGTTAGGCACGGTCAACATTGTCAAGGGCGCCTTAAGCACCAAGGTCAGACGTTTCATTTACTTCCAGACTGCACTGTGTTACGGTAATTATCCCCGGGAACAGCCGATTACTCTGGATCATCCGCTTTCGCCCGAGAGCAGTTACGCAATCAGCAAGACAGCGGCGGAAAATTACATTGCTTTGAGCGGGCTGGAATTCCTGTCGTTCCGTCTCGCCAATATCTGCGGACCCCGTAACCTCAGCGGCCCTATACCCACTTTCTATAGCCGATTGGCTGCCGGTAAGAACTGTTTCGCCGTGGATTCTCGCCGGGATTATGTGTTCATTGATGACCAGGTAGAGGCTTTGATGAAAGCTGTTCAAGGCCGGGGGAATAGCGGCTATTACCATATTTCAACCGGTTCGGACTACTCGATTCGTGAAATTTATGAGGCTGTGGCCGAGGCTCTGGGCTCGAACCAGCCCGTGGAAGAACGTCCGCGAGGAGCGGACGACACTCCTACAATCCTGCTCGATCCCTCCAAAACCCGGAACGATTTCGGCTGGAGAGCCTCCACTCCCCTTAAGGAAGCTATCCGTAAAGCAGTAGAATGGTACAAAGTTTACGGAGTTGAAAATACTTATACACATTTGAAGATGAAAGATTGAAAGGGATTTTACCCGCGATTGTCCAGCTGATGCCATAAGTCAAAAGAGAACTTGGATAAACACGGCCAACTCACAGTCCGAGTTCGGCAGGAATAATCCGGCACGATTTTTTAAGATGTTAATCCAGCCTGGTGGGTACAAAACTTGCTTGAGTCAGAGAGGACTTTATGAGTTTGGCTTTAGAACTTTTTGAGTGTCCAAATTGCCATTTCAGCCAGCTTATTCTTACCTCAAGAGATGACCTGCCGGTTTTAGCCTGCCAGAGTTGTGATGATTTTTTCCAGTTGCGCAAAGGAATAGCTTGTTTCATTCGGCGCTTTGACGACTATACTCAGAACTACCTTCGGATTTGCGAAGACGATCTTGCCGAACCTAAAACACCGGGTACTGTAAAAAAGATTTTCACCCGGCTGGTGCAGCAACGAGCTCAACCAGGAGTTACCGCCGATGTGGGCTGTGGCGACGGCTATGTTATTCGCAGTGTGAAAAGCCGGTGCAAAATCGCGGTGGATATTGCTTTAAGGTACCTGGAGCTTTTACCGGATTCTGTTACCAGAATCTGGTCATTTGCGGAAAATCTACCCCTAAAGGCACACAGTCTAGATACCTTAATCTGTACGGATGTTCTGGAACACGTTCGGGATGCTTCCGCTGTGGCCGCAGAAATAAAACGTCTGGTCAAACCCGATGGACGGCTGCTGCTGGCCTTCCCTTTCGAGCAGGACCTGAGCGTTTACGACCTTCCCGAGTATAAAGCCAAATACGGAAAATATAAATATGTTCATCTGCGCTCGATAGACGATACCCTTATAGAGGATTTGTTTCCGGAGTTTGAAACCTCCTTCTCCCATCTGATAACCGAGGGTATGGATTCAATGGAATTCAAGCCTTACCCGATTAAATTCATCGAACTTATTCATAGCCGGGCGTGAGAAAATATGTGCGGAATATGTGGGATAATCATGCGGGATAAGAACAAACCCGCGAACCTGAAAACTCTGGATCGGATGACCGATATTCTCAGCCACCGGGGGCCGGATGACCGGGGAATAAAAAACTGGGGAAACGTGGGGTTCGGCCACCGCAGACTGTTCATAATCGACCAGGAGGGCGGCCACCAGCCGATGAGTGACGCCGCAGGAGATTACTGGATCACCTATAACGGGGAATTGTACAATTACCTCGAACTGCGTAGTGAACTCATCCAGCACGGATACAAGCTGAGAACTCACTCGGATACCGAGGTAGTGATTTATCTGTACATGCATTACGGGCTCGAAATGTTCAGTCGTATGAACGGAATGTTCGCTTTTGCGCTTTACGACATTCTGAACCGACGAATTATCCTGGCAAGGGACCGCTTTGGGGAAAAGCCCCTTTATTACTATCAGGACAACCAACAGCTTATCTTCGCCTCTGAAATCAAATCCCTTTTCCAGTCTTCGAGCCTTAAACCTGAAGCCGACATTTCGGCTGTCCATGAATACCTCACTTTCCAGTATTGTCTGGACGACCGCACGCTTTTCAAAAATGTGCGCAAGCTGAGGCCGGCCAGCTATATGGTACTGAACGAGGTCGGTGAGGTAGTCGATGAGAGCCAGTATTGGTCGCTGGGTTTTGAAGAGGACCACATACGCAGCGAGGATCAGTATATCGACGAACTGAGTTTCCTGCTGGAAGATGCAGTCAAAATTCGTTTGCGTTCCGATGTGCCGGTGGGTCATTATCTTAGCGGAGGTCTCGACTCGAGTCTGGTAGCCTCGCTCTCAGCGAAACTTGTCAACCGTGGACTCCCGGCGTTTACAGGTTATTTCTCAGAGGATGAGCGGTTCAGTGAACTGAAATACGCCAAGCTGGTTGTCGAACAGAACCACAGCCCACATCACCTGGTCTGTCCCACGGCGACAGATTTTGAGAATAGTATACGCAAAATAATCTATTACATGGATGAACCGGCCGCAGGCCCGGGCGCTTTCCCTCAGTTGATGGTATCGGAATTGGCCAGCCAGCATGTCAAGGTAGTTCTTGGCGGTCAGGGCGGGGATGAAATATTCGGCGGCTATGCCCGTTACCTGATGCTTTACCTTGAAGAATGCATCAAGGGAGCAATCTTTGAAACCCAGGATACCAGCCGTCACCTTGTCACCCTTGGTGAAGTATTGCCCAATGTCTCGATTCTCCAGCAATACGTGCCGATGCTTAAACTTTTCTGGAGTGATGGATTGTTTGAGCCGATAGAGCGCCGTTACTTCAAACTCGTTGCCCGCATACCGCATCTGGAAAAATACTATACACCGGATTTTCTGGCCTCCCGTGATGAAAAATTGATCTATGGACAATTCGAGCGGCAATTCAACGCTATCCTCCAGCGGGTCTCGGGCGGAGCCTCTTCCATGTTCAACAGGATGACATCCTATGATGTGGGTACCATGCTCCAGTCCCTGCTCCACGTGGAAGACCGTATGAGTATGGCTGCTTCCCTGGAATCCCGGCTTCCCTTTCTGGATCACCGGATAGCCGAACTGATGTTTCGTATGCCACCTGTTTTCAAGTATCGAAACGGAAAGTCCAAGGCGGCACTGGTTGCAGCAGGGAAAAACTTTCTGCCGAATGAAATTATCTTGCGCAAGGACAAAATGGGCTTCCCCGTGCCTTTTACCGAATGGTCCCGGGGACCGTTGAAAGATTTCATCTCTTCTATTCTGCTGGGTGAAGCCGCCCGCGGCAGGGGCATCTACCGGATCGATGGATTAGCCGACCTGCTGGAGCACGAACAGCCATTCGGACGTGAGCTTTGGGGTCTGCTGTGTCTTGAAATATGGTTCCAATCGTTCGGGGATTTCCAGACCCGGCCGTGAATTACCGCCGGGATCATAATATCTCTATAAGACAACCCGATCGATATGTCCCTTAAGGTGCTTTCTGCTTAGATTTCATTTAAATCATCGAGATGAATATTTATGGTTTTTCTATCGGGGATCAGGGATTCCCGATCAAGCAATGGTTATTTCTGTCAGCCTTGGATACTCCGATAACTAATTTAGAATCAGGATAATAGAGATTTTTATGAAACCTTTAAAAATTCTTCTTCTTTACTCTGTGGCACACCAAAACCAGTCTATGTCCTATCATTTAGGTTGGTCAAAGCATTTCCAGTTACATCCATGTTTCAAGTGTTATCCTGTCAATCTTGGGGATAAGCGAAAAAGAGCCTGGCTTCGCTCAATAGTCCGCATCAGATATGGAAGTTGGGATGCTGTGGTTCTTCTTCATTCAGTTTTTTCCAACAGTTGTAAGTTAGCGGGCCGGATGTTCGATGCAGTCCGTGCCCTGCCTCAGCCTAAAGCATATTTTATCGGGAATGAATACAAGCTTATGCCGGAAAAAATGTCGTTTTGTGAATCTTTAGGCTTGAATCTTCTGATCACTATGAACCCGGACTCGCGGGCACAGGATTTATACCGGAATCGTCTGGGTTGCGCGGTGGAATTAATCCCCAGCGCCGGCCTGGATACAAATCTTTATAAACCTAGGATCGACCGGCGGGATCGTACCATCGATCTTGGATACCGAGCGGCGAGGTCTCCTTTTTATCTGGGCCATGATGAAAGGCATCAGCTTGCCGAATACTTTTTAACTCACGCCCGCTCATACGGTTTGAAGCTGGATATATCGCTCGATCCGGATAAACGATTCGCAAATGAAGCCTGGGCCGATTTTCTCAATGAATGTAAAGGACAAATAGGAAGCGAAGCCGGTGGCGATTATTTCGAAATTACCGACGAAACCAGAAAGAAGGTCAATGAACACCTTAATCGGTACCCGGATACCACTATCGAAGAAATCAGAGAGCTATTCTTTAATAATTACCCCAATCCCGTCCCCGGTCGAATGATCAGCGGGCGCCAAACTGAAGCTGCCGCAACCAAGACTGTACAAATTCTGTTCGAAGGCCGCTACAGCGGCTACTTGAAGCCTGATGTGCATTACATTCCGCTGAAAAAGGATTTTTCGAATTTCGAAGAAGTAATGACCAAATTCCGCGATGAGAATTTCAGCCGACATTTGACAGAAAACGCCTATGAACTGGTCCTACAGGAATTTACTTACGAAAAACTGATTGAAAGGTTTTACCGGCATCTGGTGAAAGTACTTTAAAGCTCATAATACTCCATCAGTCCGGTGGCACTGTTCTTGCTAATTTCAGAAATCAGCCGCATTCAAGATAGATATTAATGGTGCTGAAGCCAGGGGATGGAATAGGAAAATACCTTTCAAAACCCTGTGCGGAATTTACCGGCTGCCAAACCTTATCGGCGGCAGAAACTATTTCATTCTAAAAGAGGACCGGCTCAGGGCCTGCCGAAAAAGCGACACGGTTTTTATATTAGGCTCGGGTTACTCTCTCAATGACATTACACCCGCCGAGTGGATTCATATCAAACAGTATAATACGATATATCTCTGCCGGCGGAAGTTTTCAAATTTACAGCTAATGGTCTTATGAGCTTACGGATCAGTATCAACTCCAGGCGGATTGAAGGACCGTACGGCGGGGTCAACCAATTTTCGGGCAACCTGGAAAACTATCTGCGCGGTAAAGGCCACGAGGTTTTCCGTGAACCGGTACCCGAGCTGGACCTCATCCTTATCGTATCCTCCAAACCCAATGTCCAGACAACCTCATACCCTCCTGAGAGTGTATCGGATTACCTTTTTTCCAACCCGAATACGGTTGTGGTACAAAGAGTCAATACCTGCAACGAACAGCGGGCCGCGGATCTAGGTCTGAACCAGGCCGTCCTGGCGGTAAACCGCCTGGCGGATTATACGGTATTTGTAAGCAATTTTATCAAGGAGCTCTACCTCGGCCAGGGTCTCGACCAAACAAAACCGCACGGAGTTATCCTGACAGGCGCGGATGAGACTCATTTCAATCCATCCGGGAGCGCCGAATGGAACTCGGACGGGAAATTGAAAATCGCCACCCACCACTGGTCGAGTAATTACATGAAAGGTTTTGACACTTACGAGCGCCTGGATTTATTGCTGGACAAACAACCTTTTAAGGATTTCTTCGAGTTCACCTATATAGGGAATATCCCTTTAGGGTTCAAATTCAAGAATACCCGTGTGCTGCCTCCTTTGAGCGGACACGAGCTTGCCGGGCGCCTGAAAGAAAATCATATCTATATCACCGGGGCGCGGCACGAACCAGGCGGCAACCATTATATCGAAGCCATGCGCTGCGGTCTGCCGGTGCTGTATCTGGCCAGCGGCTCCTCGGCAGAATATTGCGCTCCCTGCGGGGGGATCGAATTCACCCCGGTGGATTTTGAGGAAAGACTGCTGGAGATACGAGCCCGGTACGCAGAATTGCGCGAGCGAGTGCTCGAATGCCCTTATACCGCCGCCTGGATGGCCGCGCAGTACGAGGAGATGTTCGAAAAGCTGGTGGCGCGGCGACGGGCCGACCCGGCTCCGAAACCGGGAGCTGGAAAAACCCTTATTTGCCATGCACGTTCCATCGGCAGAAAATTAAACGCTCTGCGCCGTTCTTTATTCAGCAAGCTCAGCGCTTGAGCTTCTCCGGCGCAGGTCAATTGCGAGCCGACACACGGCAGCAACACAGAGATAAGACATGATGAACAGGAGAAGAAAGTGAAGGTTGTCTTTATAGGTTCTTCATCCATGGGCCCCAGGTTTATCATAGGGCTCCTAAAAAAGCACGGGCACACCTGTTACGGAATTTACCAGGGCGTGGAAAGCCTCCTGGGCGAGGCTCAGGCCGATTTTTTCGGCAAGCCGGTAAGTATTAAAGAACTGCTGGAGCTGGATCCCGACATCGTGGGTTTTTCCTGTTGCACGTTCGATTTCGCAGACTTACTGAGAATGGCCGGGCTGGTAAAGCAAGCCAAACCTGAAGTCTTGATCTTATTCGGAGGCATCCATCCGACTATCATGCCGGATTCCGTTATCAGTCGTGAGGTTGTCGATATCATTTGCCTCGGGGATGGAGAGTACCCGGTGCTCGATCTTTGCCAGGCTCTGGAAAAAGGAGAAGATATTACCGGAATAGCCAACCTCTGGGTCAAGAAAAACGGGACTATCCACAGGAACCCCATCCGGGATTACCCTCAAGACCTCGATGAGCTTCCGCTCGACCGCGAGGGAATCAGCTACATGGGTATTTTCAGCGGCCGGGGCTGCTACGGCAACTGCACCTTTTGCAACACCCCGACCTTGCGTAAAATGGGAGGAAAAGGCCGCTATTTCAGAAAACGCAGTGTCGCCAATGTACTGGATGAAATCGAGGAAATCATCTCCTCTCTCGAGAAAGTTTACAACCTGGGCCTGGCCAGGGCATCGGCGCAAAAGCTCCCTGGAAAACTTTCCTATTACGGTGTAAGAGCCGTGGAAAAATTCGCCCTGATAATCAATAACCGCCCCTGGCTGCGAGAACCTTTCGGGTTCTGCTGGAAGATAATCTCAAAAGGTTATCTGCCCCCCATACGTTTCAAGGATGACACCTTTCTCTCCAACAAAAAATGGTTCCTCGAGTTTGCGCCTGCGTTCCAAAAGCGGTTTCCGGATATTGGATATATCTGCCAGGCAAGGGCCAATGAGATCGATGGAGAAGTGGCCCGGTGGCTGGCGAAATCGAACTGTGTCAAGGTCTCGATCGGCATCGAATGCGGTAATGAGGAATTCAGGAGGAAGATTGTAAAAAAAGGAGTCAGCAACGAACAGATCATTCAGGCGGTGGACCTGTTGCACAAGTATAAAATACTTGTGTTGGGACAATGGATCCTCGGCTTTCCGGGCGAGACTCCCGAACTAGCCCTGGAGTCTCTTCAGTTACACTGCAGGCTGGGAGACATACCCCAGGTTCACATCGCCGCTCCTTTTCCAAAAACAGCCATGTATGATGTGGCTCTGAAAATGGGTTTCATAGATGGAAGCTATGTCCCGGTTTCAGGCCTCTACGATGATTTCCTCTTCCATTCAGGACATGAAAAGACCCTGATGCGGGTAATCTACAACCTGTTTCCGATCGCCAGAATGACTGTTCCGCTCGACATGAAAGAACTCGATTTTGCAGTGCGCGCCGGCAGGGGAGATTACCGACTGGGACTCAAAGTGGGAGATATGATCGGCTGGGACTGGGAACACTCGACCGGCAGCCGTGCTGCGGCGGTGGACCCGGTGCAGAGCCGGAAAACGCAAGCTCAGGCTGATGATAGTGTCTTCCGGCCCTTCGATCCGACGGCCATCCGCTGATAAAGTTATCGCCCCGGCGGAATCCCTGAAAGACTGAGCATAAGAGGAGCTAACGGCCGATGGAGTTGAATGTCAACTGGATTGCGCCTGTAGACCACCGCGACTACAACCGGATACCGGCCTCGGTGTGGATCCGCTGCTTGCAGCTATTTCCCTATCTCGAAGAGCTGGGAGTCAGCTCGACCTTTAACGATCCTGCATCAAGCGCGCCGATTGCGGTGTTCGTGCGCACTCAGGACGAGGAAGCCTATCAGACGGCTAAAAGACTCAAAGCTGAAGGCAAACGTGTTGTTTTCGATTTGTGCGTAAATTATTTCGAGCAGAGCGAAGTCGAGCATCTGGGGGTGCCGGCCAGTTCCCGACATGTTGACCAATGCCTGCGCATGGCCTCGGTAGCCGATGTTATCACCTGTGCCTCGGCAAACATCGCCCAACGGGCCAGTCAACACCATCCCCGGGCCGAGTACCTTCCCGACTCTATCGACCGGCGCCATTTTAAACTGGTCAAAGCCGAGGAAGATTTCTGTAGGCCGAAAATTCGGGCTATCTGGTGCGGCCAATATGTAAAATCCTGCGAACTGGAGCCTGTCCTGCTGTTACTGAAGAAAAGGAATATCGGGCTGACAGTAATCTCCAACGCCAAACCAAAATTAAGGGCATCGGGAGGATTCTGGAGTCGAAAGTTTCCCTGTCATTATCTTCCCTGGCGCTATGAAACATTTCCCGGCGACATATTAAAAGGGGAAATCTGTATTACCTACCGCGAAATCGACACGGCTTACAATCAGGGGCACAGTTTTTTCAAGATCGGAGTGTTCATGGCCCAGGGCGTTCCGGCAATCACATCCCCGGTACCCTCTTATCGGGAACTGCTGGACAATCGATCCTGCGGAAGGATTTGCCACACCCTGGAACAATGGGAACAGACCCTGGATGAAGTTCTCGCCGACAGGGACTTGCTCTGGCAATGGTCGCAGAGTTCGCGACAGGTTATGCAGGAATACTCGACTGAACGACTGGCCGGCAGTTATCTGAGCTTGTTCAAAGGACTGGTTGACCGGTGAATGCCGGCGAATAATAAAATCTATGAATAAATCGCCTCCGGCTTATTTTTCTTAAGCTGCTTTCCTCTGTTAAAAACCTGAATGAGAGACTACTATTTGAAAAATCTTGCGCTGACCTTTTTTTTTACCGCCGGTGTGGGCTTACGAGACTGGGCCGATACCGGCTCTCTGGAAAGGGAATTGGAACTGTACCGGAGACTGGCCCGGAAGCTTAAACGGATCAATCTGGTAACCTACGGCGGCAAAGCGGACCGTCTCCTGGCGGAAAAGGTTCCCGAGCTGAACCTGCTGACCACCCGCTGGTATCCGCGCCAGGAACTGACCACCCTGTATCTCTCACTGAGATATTGCCCGCAGATTCTCGGCTCCGACATTCTAAAGACCAATCAAATACGCGGTTCCCAGGTTGCGGTCTGGATCAAAAAGTTCTACAGGAAAAAATTGATAGTCCGCTGCGGCTATCTGCATAGTCTCATTACCAGGAAACGGACCGACGATGAAAAACGGATCCTCGAGGCGGTCACTCTCGAAAGAACCGCCTTCTTGGCAGCCGATGTGGGAATTGTCTCCACCGCCTGGCAACGTGATATGGTGGTGGAGGACTACGGGCTCGACCCCGATAAGATCAGAGTCGTACCCAACTATGTCATGACAGAGGTTTTCAAGCCGCAAGAGGGGGCATCTAAAAAATACGACCTGATATTCATCGGCCGGGCGGAGAAGGAAAAAAACCTGGACGGCCTGCTCAAGGCCCTGCACAGCTTGAAAACGGACGGAAAAGAAGTATCCTTACTGCTGGTCGGCAGCTGCTGCGACAATGCTGAAATCAAGCAAATGATTAAAGAAATGAGGCTGAACGTATCCCTTAAAGGCAATCTTCCCAATTTCGATTTGCCGAAGGTGCTCAATCAGGCAAAAATATTTATCTTGCCCTCGCATTTCGAGCACCATCCGAAAGTATTGCTCGAGGCTATGAGCTGCGGCTTACCTTGCATCGGTACCAAGGTAACCGGAATAAAAGAGGATATCGAACATCGTCAAAACGGCCTGCTGTGCGAAACCGATCCCCGAAGCATTGCCGAAGCCATAGACACTCTTCTGGCCGAGGGCGCTCTTCGGGAAACGCTGGGTGTTAATGCGCGCAAATACGTTCGAAAAAAATATGACATCGAAAGAATTCTGGAAATGGAGCTGGAGATTATTCAGGAGCTCGGCGAGGGATGAAAAGCATTTTGAAAAAAATTATTAACGCGGTTCTGGCGGTTCCCTTAAAGCTTCTCCCTTCCGGGCTTAAAGCCAGGATGATATGGAAATTGACGGACTCAGTGGTTACCGACACCTCGCCCGGGGAGGCCCTTAAGTTCCTGTTCGAGATGGAGAACCGCTTGTACTCACTCGAGGGGAAGGCGGCCTGTGCCTACGGCGGAGGGATTCATACCAAACATAAACACCTTAAATACCACGATTTTTTTGTCAAAAATATCAAGGCCGGGGAACGTGTTCTGGATATCGGCAGCGGTATCGGCTACATGTGCGATGATATCGCCCGCAAGGTTCCTGAAGTCCAGGTTGTAGGCCTGGAGCTGATTCCGGATAATATTCGCTTTGCCCGGGAACACTACCAACGGCCCAACCTGGAGTTCATCCAGGGGGATGCGTTAATAAAGCTGCCAAATGGAAAATTCGATGTAGTAACCCTGTCCAATGTCCTGGAGCACTTTGAGCGGCGTGTGGAGCTTTTGAAAAAAATCATAACCCAGGTAAAACCCGAACGGTTTATCATTCGCGTGCCGCTTTTCGAGCGTGACTGGCGGGTGCCGCTGAAAAAAGAACTCGGTATCGATTACCGGCTCGACAGCACTCATTTCATCGAATACACCCAGGAATCTTTCCACGAGGAGCTTCGAGAAGCCGGACTTAAGGCAACCCACCTGGAAGTGCGCTGGGGGGAAATCTGGAGCGTTGCCCAGAGCGACAAGTATGAAGATGGAATAAATGACTAATTGCCGGTTTTGCATGTTCAAATAGTGTTAATCAAACTTAAGACTCAACTTTTGTGCCGAGGTGAAAATGCTTGTAACCGGAGGAGCGGGATTTATCGGCAGCCACTTGATTCAAAGACTGTTGGCCCAGGGCCGCAAGGTAACCTGTCTGGATAACTTTTGCGATTATTACGACCCGGCAATAAAGAGAAAGAATATCAGCAGTTTCCTTAAAGATAAAAAATTCACTCTGGTGGAAGCCGATATCAGGGACAGGGATGCGCTCAAGAAACTCTTCGGGGAATATAAGTTCGACAAAGTCATCCACCTCGCCGCTCAGCCCGGGGTGCGCATGTCTTTGCAGAACCCTGATCTGTACCTGGACATAAATGTCAGAGGCACTCTGAACATCCTGGAAGTGCTAAAAGAATTCGGCGTTAAATCTTTCATCTTCGGCTCATCCAGCTCCGTTTATGGGGCCACAAAGGTGATTCCTTTCTCGGAGGATGGAGAATTGAATCCCATATCTCCTTACGGGGTAAGCAAAAGAACGGGCGAACTGCTCTGCGCCGCCTATCACCATCTTTACAAAATACCCACCGTGGTATTCCGATTTTTTACGGTCTACGGACCGAGGCAAAGGCCGGATATGGCCATCCACAAGTTTATCAAGCATATCGATGAAGGCGAAAAGATAATTCTCTACGGCAACGGGCAGAGCCAGCGGGATTACACCTACGTTGAGGATATAGTCGACGGTATCGTTTCCGCACTGGACCAAGATTTCGATTTTGAAACCTTCAATCTCGGCAATTCGGAGCCTGTTTCCCTGCAACAGTTGATCTCGACCATCGAGTCATGCCTGGAAAAGCAGGCCGTTATCGAATACCTGCCCGACCAGCCGGGGGATCCTCTGGTTACCTGCGCCGGTATCGAGAAGTCCGGCAGATTGCTGAATTACCGGCCGAAGGTAAAAATTGAAGAAGGTATAAAGCATTTTGTCCAGTGGTACAAAGAGGAAAAAAAGGGCGGGTAATCATCCCTCGATTGATCCCTCCGGAGAATAAAAAGCCCCGGTTGCTGTTTTAACCGAGGCTTAACAGGAAAGCGTTTGGATATGCGCAGGAATCCCTGAGACCGAAGGTCAGCTGTTTCCCACCGCGGATTGCAGAAATCAATTCAAGAAGAGTTCTATCACCGGGATAGTGACATCCGGTTTCTGAACGGGCAGCCTGAGTATCAGCGTCCGGTCGGGAATGCCTCCTTCCTCGGCCATCCATGCTCCTTGCTTATCGGCAAATCTGAGCTCCGAGGCGTCGTTGAGCAACTGGGCGTATTTAACTTTTCCGGCATAACCTTTCAGATAAAGCTGTCCCAGAGGCCACTGGAGAACATGTATGTAGATTCTCCGTGATTCGGGATTGTAAGTCAGCAGGCAATTATCGGGAGCTTTATACTCTTCCGGAGCCTGGGTGCAAGAGTAGATCGAACGGCTGTGCAGTTTCATCCATTCGCCTATTCCCTCGAGCCTGTCAAGGGCACGCCGGTCGAAGGTGCCCCGGGCGGTGGGTCCGACATTCAACAGCAGGTTACCGCCTTTGCCGACTGTCTCTATCAACAGGGCCAACAGCTGCGGCGTGCTCTTCCAGGTGGACTCGTCACGATGATAACCCCAGGAGCCGGAAAAAGTCTGGCAGGTCTCCCAGGGCACTTTTTTGCCGTCCACTTTAACCCATTCCCCGGGCATGAACTGTTCGGGTGTCCTGAAATCCCAGCCTCCGGGCACATCCAAAAGATCCAGCCGGTCGTTGACTATAACCTCCGGTTGAAGGCGGCGAATCATACTCAAAAGTTTCTCGGACTGCCAGTCATCCCTCCCCTTGCCATCCTCGCCCGGAAAAGAGAAATCCAGGAAGAGGCAATCGATCCGGCCGAGCTCGGTCAATATTTCCCTCACCTGATTGTGCAGGTACTCGACGTACTTTTTCATGTCTCTTTTACCGGCTTTTTCTGCGAACTCCTCATTGCCGTACATCGGATGGACCCGGTCGATGGTGTAGTCAGGATGGTGCCAGTCGATCAGCGAATAGTAAAAACCCACTCGAATCCCTTCATCCCGGAAAGCCTTCACCATTTGCTTTAACAGGTCCTTGCCGTAAGGGGTGTTGGTCACCTTGTAATCGGTATACTTTGAATCCCAGAGACAGAATCCCTCGTGATGTTTTGAGGTGACCACAAAATATTTCATTCCGGCATTCTTGGCGGTGCGTGCCCACTGCACCGGGTCGAAAAGATCGGGGTTGAACAATTCGAAATACTTTTGGTATTCCTCGTCGGTGATCCGTTCATATTTTTTGACCCATTCGTGACGGGCCGCCATGGCGTAAAGACCCCAATGGATAAACATGCCGAAACGGGCTTCGGTCCACCACTTCATCCGATTCTCGCGCTGCTGTTCGGATTCCACCGGCAAAGCGGCGCCGGTACCATTTGCAGCTACCGCTTCCTGGTAAAAACAGACCAGCGCAATTGCCGTACAAATCCAGATTTTCCACCCTCTGATAAAACCAAGCATGGTTTCCTCTCCGGTAAAATGGTGAAATTTTGAACCATCTTAGATGAGTCAGCCGCCGGCCGCCTTAAATAAAAATCAAGCCGGGGCTACTTGCTGTCAGAGAGTTTTTCTTTTACGTTCTTGAATGCCTCGACCGCCCTTTTAATTTGACTCTCCGTGTGGGCGGCGGACAGCTGCACCCTGATTCTCGCCTTGCCCCTGGGAACCACCGGGTAGCTGAAAGCTATGGCATATATCCCCTCGACCAGGAGAGCTTCTGCGGTTCCGGCGGCCAGTTCCGCCTCTCCATAAAGGATCGGCACGATGGGGTGAAAGCCGTCCGGGACAGCAAAGCCCGCCTGACGCATACTCTCGCGGAAAAGAGTTGTATTTTTCTTCAGCCGCTCCAGCAGTGCGGATGATCCTTTGATCAATTCCAGCGCTTTTAAGGTAGTGGCGGCAATCATGGGCGCCAGGGTGTTGGAAAAAAGATACGGACGGGATTTCTGTCTAAGCAGGGCGGCTATTTCCTTCCTGGTGCAGGCGAATCCCCCGGAAGCGCCTCCCAGGGCTTTTCCGAATGTACTGGTAACCATGTCCACACGGCCGATAACATCATTGAACTCCAGGCTGCCCCGGCCGGTTTCGCCGATTACGCCGGTGGCATGGGAGTCATCCACCATCACCAGCGCTCCGTAGCGGTCGGCCAGATCGCAGATTCCTTTAAGGTCCGCCACTATCCCATCCATACTGAATACACCGTCGGTGACAATGAGCTTTATCCGCGCTTTGTCGGCTTTTTCCAGGCACGATTCCAGTCCTTTCATGTCATTGTTGCCATAAATCATGCGCCCGGCTTTACAAAGCCGGATACCATCAATGATCGAGGCATGGTTGAGCGCATCGCTGATCACCACATCCCGGTCATCGAGCAAGGCCTCGAAAATTCCCCCGTTGGCATCGAAACAGGAGCTGTAAAGAACGCAGTCATCGAGTCCGATAAACTTGGCCAGCTCCTTTTCCAGGCGCTTGTGGACATCCAGAGTACCGCAGATGAAACGCACCGAGCTCATCCCGAACCCGTATTTATCCAGCGCCTTTTTTGCCGCTTCTCGAAGTTCCCGGTTGTCGGCGAGACCCAGGTAATTGTTGGCGCAGAAATTCACCACTTCCTCACCGTCCTGGAGACGGATAACCGCGGACTGAGGAGAGGTAATAATCCTCTCCGGCTTGAACCTGCCTTCCTCATCGATTTCTTTGAGGGCGTTCTCGAACAAATTCCGGCATCCGTACATGGCCTGTTATCCTATTAATCGTTCATTTCCAGCACGACTTTTACAGCTTCCCCGCTGCGGAGGACTTCAAAGCCGCGTTCGAATTCATCGAAAGGTATGCGGTGGGTTATCAGACGGTCTATGCTCGCCCGTTCTTTCAGCATGAAATTCTGGCTTTGGTACCAGGTGTCGAACATTCTCCTGCCGTTTATTCCCTTGATAGTTAGAGCCTTGAATATTATTTCCTTGCCCCAGTCGATAGTGATCCTGTCCGGGGGAATACCCAGCACGCAGGCGCAAGCACCGTTTCTCAACAGTCCCAGGCCTTGATTTATGGCCGCCGGACTGCCGCTCATCTCCAGCATTACCTCGGCCCCCAGCCCATCGGTCCTGCGGAGCACCTCCTGACGGAGATTTTTATCAGCCGGGTCGAACACGGCATCCGCGCCCACCTGGGAGGCGATCTCCCGCTTATTGGGGTTGGGCTCAATTACTATAATCTGGGAAGCGCCGGCATATTTACCGATGGCAACCGAAAACAGACCTATGGCCCCCGCCCCGGTAATCAGCAGTGATTTTCCCCCCACCGGTTCAGCCATCACGGTATGCATGGCATTTCCCAGAGGGTCGAAAATGGCGGCTTGATGGTCGGGGATTTCTTCTACCACGGGCCAGAGGTTGTTCGAATCTATGCTGATATATTCTGCAAAACAGCCGTTGCAATCCACTCCGATGATCTCTACATCGTTGCAGATGTGTCCCCTTCCGGTACGGCAGTACGCGCAGGTGCCGCAGGTAATATGCCCCTCGGCGCTCACGCGCTGGCCGGCCTCGACCTGCTTTACCATCTTGCCCATGGCAACCACTTCACCCACAAATTCGTGCCCGGTGATCAACGGCGGATGAATCCGTTCCCGGCTCCAGTTGTCCCAGTTATAGATGTGTACATCGGTTCCGCATATTCCTGCGGCCCGGACGCGAATTAAAACTTGATTCGGGCCGATCTCCGGAACCGGGGCATCCTTGAGAGTCAATCCCTGTCCGGGCTTTTCCTTGAACAGTGCTTTCATGGTTTTCATAGGCCGGTTCTTTTTTAAGTAAGTGGGAAAAGCGCTGTATCTTTGATATAGTTTTGAAAAAAGTCTTCCTGGCTTTTTTCAATACAGCTTGCACGAAATGAATTCGATGCAAGCCTCTCAAATTGCTTGATTTGCAATCTGTGCAATTTGGCATCACATCCGGTGTGATGCTTAGAAGCATGTTTTATAACACGCTTCCAATTAAATCCTCAAAGAACAGTATTCCATCCCAGGCGCGCAGGAGGGATATAAAAGATAAGAAATCCTTTTTAATTGTTCAGCGCGGTAATATCATTTAACTTTAAAATGGAAGAGTAACCTTGACAAGCGTTGTTTAATATATTAAACATTTATTCATTATAATAAAATTTTCTGGATTGTCAACTCAAATCTCGAGGAAAAAATGAAAGCCGGCTCCAAGATGCCCGCCCTGGGTAAGAATATCGCTTCGATCAGAAAAATCAAGGAAATGTCTCTGGACGATTTGTCCAAACGCAGCGGAGTATCCAAGAGCATGCTCTCCCAGATCGAACAGGAAAAGGTAAATCCCACGGTGGCCGTTGTATGGAAAATCTCTTACGGTCTGGACGTTGCATTCCAGGAATTGCTCGGTTCCGGAGAGAGCGAACAGCTCTTCAACCCATTACCTAAAAACGAGGCGGTAATCCTGGAAAAGGACAATGGTAAATGTGTTTTCCGGATACTTTCTCCGCTTTATCTGGCTGAAAAGCTCGAAGCCTACACCTTGAATATGAAAAAAGGCGGTACTCTGGAAAGCACTGCCCATGTCGAGGGCACCGAGGAATTTTTCACCGTTCTCAGCGGCAAAGTCTCAGTGGAAG
>CAZSTM010000023.1:0-17379 GCA_964609635.1 uncultured Gemmatimonadales bacterium | reverse complement strand
ACGAATTTTTCACCGAATGTCGGCGGAGCTTCGAGCGAACGCTGGCAAACTCCCTGGCTGCTCTGGAGGGCGGCCACTATCCCCCCTCATTGCTGAAAAGCCTGGGGCTGATACTCGATGCCCCCGGGCGGCCCATGCGTGGCTTGCCGCTGCTGGCCGGGTGCCTGGCCGCCGAAAAGGGGTGTAAACCCCGGGAACAGGCGCTGGTGGCGGTGGAGGCTCTGCTGCGCGGCTTTCTGCTGCTTGCCGAAATGGGGCTTGAGCAATCCTGCCGGCCGGAAAAAGCGGTGGCGCGAAGCCTGGAGAAAGATTTTTCCCGGGCGCATCTGTTGCTGAGTGCGGATACCCTGTTCACCTGGCCCCTGGAGCTTGTCGCCGGGGAGACCGACAAAGCAGGAAATTCACTGGTAGAAATTTTCTCCGGCCTGCTGGGTGCCGGCGGGCTTCTGCACGGGTTGGATTCAGCGCGGCCGGACCTGGAAGGACTGCTGGAGGTTGAGCCGGTGGAGGCCCTGATTCGGGCGCTGACCGCAGGAAGGGACAAATTGGAAGAACCGGAGGCAATGGCGGCCAGATGGATTTACCTTAGAGAAATTGAATCCTGGTTCGGGGTGACACTTTCCTCGGTCTCGCTTGAAATGCAGAGGATCGAGAAACGGCTGGATGAGGCGGCCGGGAATTCATCTTCTGAACCGGCGGTGAAACAGGTTGCAGCCTTGATCCGTTTCTTCAATAAACCGCAGGTTTGACAATCGGCATGGAAGAACCGTCTTTCTAACACCCAGGGGCGACCGGCCGGTCGCCCCTGCCATTCTCGGTGTGCAGGGGCCGTGCCCTGCTGACTTCTGACTCCTGACTTCTGTATTTTAATTTATATCCAAGAGCTTCTTGATGAATCCCATAGAAGGCGAAAATAGCCGCAATCCTGCCGACCGGACGGTTGCCGTGGCCATGAGCGGGGGGGTGGACAGCTCGGTGGCCGCCTGCCTGCTTTCAAGAAAAGGCTATCGGGTAATCGGGCTTACCATGCGGCTTTTCTGTTATGCGGATGCGGAGACCACAGATAGAAGCTGCTGTAATCTGAAAGCCCTGGACGATGCGCGTGCAGTTTGCCGCAAGATCGGCGCCCCGCATTACGTGCTGGACTGTGAGCAGGAGTTTTCCCGCACGGTTATCGACCGGTTTGTCGAGCACTACCTGGCCGGCCGCACCCCTAACCCCTGCGTGGACTGCAACAGTTCGGTCAAATTCACCTATCTGCTCGAGCGGGCACTAAGTATCGGCGCCGGTTATCTGGCGACCGGCCATTATGTCAGGCGCCTGCAGCAGCAACCCGGCGATGGGCCGCCGTTTCTGGCCCGGGGTCTGGACCCGGAGAAAGACCAGTCCTATTTCCTCTGGGGTATTGAGCGGCAAAGCCTGAGCAGCCTTCTTTTTCCCCTGGGCGATTTCCGGAAAGGCGAGGTGCGGAAGATAGCAGCGGAGGATTTCAACCTGAGAGTTTCGCAGAAACAGGAAAGCCAGGAGGTCTGTTTTATCGGTTCCGGCAGCGTGAGCTCTTTTTTGCGTGAATACAGCAAGAGTGCTGGAGGAAAAAGGCCGGGCGGGTTGCATCCCAACATGTGTCCGGGCCCGCTGGTGGATACGCGGGGAAGTAAACTGGGAGAACACCGCGGTTGTGCCTTTTATACGGTAGGGCAGCGCCGTGGACTGGATGTCTCGCTGGGTAAACCGGCCTATGTCACGGCCATAGATGCGGCAACCAATACCGTGGTGCTCGGCGATGCCGACCAGCTGCTGGCCGACCTGGTGGAAGCCGGCGCGGCCAACTACCTGACCGACCTTCCGACTGAGCCGTTCCGGGCACAGGTGCAGGTACGCTACCGGCAAAAGCCGGTGCCGGCGCTGGTTTCTCCAGAGCCGGACTCCAGAGTCCGGGTCAGGCTGGATTCGTCCGTACGCGCGATAACTCCAGGCCAGTCGCTGGTATTTTACGATGGCGAGATATTGCTCGGCGGGGCGGTTATCGAAGCGGCAGGGAAAGCATGAAGGAAGGAAAAAGCAGCTTGCGGCGCTTACTTTGATTTGCGAATGCCCAGCAGTTTATCCAACTCTAAACATAGCTTATCGATATCGGTTAACTTGGGCAGCCAGTGATCGGCTCCCCCTTGTTCGAGAAGAGCACGCATGATTTTCTTGTCGGAGGAAGAACTCAACACCAGGATTTTCGGTTCTTCCAGATGAACGGAACTTTTAATCCGACGGCAAACCTCGACTGCATCTATTCCCGGAAGCTCATGGTCGAGGATGACCAGGTCCGGCTTAAAAGCTACCATGAGTTCTCCGGCTTCGAAGCCGCTGGAAGCCGTCGCCACCTCGAAATACTCGATCTGACGGAGAAATACTTTCGAGATCTGCTCGCGAACCAGATAGTCGCTGTCGATAATCAAAACCCGCTTGCGCTGGGCCTTTAATTCATAAATTATCGGAATATTATTTTCCTTGAGAAACCCATCCAGGTCGCGCCTGTAGATTCTTCGGTGCCCGCCGGGAGTTTTAAAAGCTGTCAGGTTCTCGTTTTTTATCCAGTTCTTGATCGTTCCCGGATGCACATGGCAGTACCTGGCCGCCTCGAAAGTGGTAAGTATTTCTTTTTCCATGGCGAACTACAGTTATAATAGTAATACTAATAGTGTAAATAGGATTTTTGACAAAATTGCTATAATGCCATGATAACCGGAAACGGTACTGATGTCAAGGCTTTCTTAATCATCCACTAATATCGGCAATTGTCTTAAGCTTTTAGAGAACTCCAAATCGAGCCGTCCGGTGTCAATCAGACGGTGATGGCGTTTTTTCCTTTTCAAAAAAGGACGCCGGTATTAAAATTAAAAGGTGTGCCGGAAAATAATCCGGGATTCACCAGGCGGGTACTTTCCTGATTTGAAATCAGTTAGAATAAAAACATTTATCTGTTGCAACCAGTCAGTCCGGCGGAGTCGATGAACAAGATAATCGCAGTGGCGAACCAGAAGGGTGGTGTGGGCAAGACGACCACGGCCATAAATCTGGCGGCCTCGCTCGCTGTGGCGGAAGTGAAGACTCTGTTGATCGACATTGATCCGCAGGCCAACTGCACCAGCGGAATGGGAGTTAACAAGAGCGAGATCGAATACGATATATACGATGTAATAATCGGTAATTTGCCGGTGACACAGGCGCTCAGGAATTCGGAACTGGACTTTCTCGACATTATTCCCGCGAGCCTCGATCTGTTTGGCGCCGAAATCGAGCTTGTGACCATGGATCGTCGGGAGGAACGATTGTCCCGGGCCTTGGCCGGCATCAAGAATGAATATAAGTACGTGATCATCGATTGTCCTCCCTCGCTGGGACTGTTGACCCTGAATGCGTTGACCTACGCGCATTCGGTGTTGATACCCATTCAGTGCGAGTACTATGCCCTGGAGGGCTTGAGCCAGCTGATCAACACGATTCGTCTGGTCGCCCGCCAGCTCAATCCGCAGCTTACCATCGAGGGCATCCTGATGACCATGTTCGACACTCGGCTCAACCTGAGCCACCAGGTGCTCGAGGAGGCCAGGCAATATTTTTCCGATAAAGTGTACCGGACAGTCATACCGCGGAACGTTCGCTTGAGCGAAGCTCCCAGTTTCGGCAAGCCGATCGTGCTGTATGACGTGCTTTCGACCGGAGCCCGCAGTTACATGGAACTTGCCCGGGAATTGATTGGCAATGATCAAAAAAAGAAGGTTGGGTAAAGGACTCGGGGCGCTGTTGGCTGAGTCGGACAACGGCAGTATTGCTCCGTCAGCCGTACCGGCGGTCAATACGCGGGAAGGCCAGCCGCAGGTGGCGGTGGACAAGATTCGCCCGAACCGTTATCAGCCACGCAGAACGATGAACCCGGAGTCGATCTCCGAGCTGGCGCTATCCATCGAGGCCCAGGGCCTGATTCAGCCGCTGGTGGTCAATGACAGCGGGGATGATACTTTTGAGCTGATTAGCGGCGAACGGCGGCTCAGGGCGGTCAAGCGTCTGGGCTGGGAGAACGTGCCGGTGGTTATTCGGCGGGTCAGCGAGTCGGAACTGCTGGAAATGACCCTGGTGGAAAACCTCCAGCGCGAGGACCTGAACCCGATTGAAGAGGCGACAGGTTATCAACGCCTGGGCGAGGAGTTTCAGTTAACCCAGGCTCAGATTGCCGAGCGGGTGGGCAAGGACCGTGCGACAATCGCCAACACCGTGCGCCTGCTGAAATTACCGGAAGTGATCAAGCAGGAAGTGGCCTCCGGTGCGCTCTCTGCCGGCCATGCTCGGCAGTTGCTGGCTGTGGATGACCAGGCCGAGCAGGTGGAGCTGGCGCGCAGGGTGATCGATAGGGAAATTTCCGTACGCAAGCTCGAGGAAATCGTACGGGGAAGAAAAAAGCGCGCCGAAGGGCCGCAAATACCCGGCGGTGAGCGGAAAAAAGAGGAACGGCCGGCCCAGATCCTAGACCTCGAGGAACGCTTGCGTCGTCACCTGGGCACCCAGGTCCGAATCCGCAACGGAAATAAAGGCAGAGGTAAAATCGAGGTCGATTTCTATTCGTTCGAAGAATTTGAAAGGCTGATGGAATTGTTAGGTGTGCCGCTGGCCTGAGGAGCGCATAAGCCGGTTGCGCGGCAGATGAGATCTCGCTTGGTTTCAAGAACCGGGAGGTCCAATGAAGTACCTTACACTGATGGTAGTTCCATATCCGGGCGCCGATGTAATAAGCTTCCGGATCCGCCATAGAACCCTGAAGCTGCTGGGATTCGTTTTCGTCTTACTGGTCTCCGCCGTTGTGATGGCCGTTTTCTATCTCAGGCCGATATTCGATAAGGCAAACCGGTTTGATCGGGTGATTGCCGAAAACAGAAACCTGGCCGTGGAGAACCGGAAGATTCGGGAACTGGCGAACAGATTACAGCAGATCGACAGACTGGTGAATAAACTTCAAGTGGCGCAGGGAGTTACGCCTGCCGAGGAAGAGCTGCCGGAGGAGGATGCCGGCCGCGTACTCGAAAGTGTGTCCGTACTTGCCGGAGCGCAGGGGAGGGGCACGGAGGATTTTTATGAAGCCGGTGCCGGTAAGCGACCCTCTTTCCCGAGGGGGGCCGGAATGCCTCAAGGGAGACCCATGGATGAAAAAAGCTTTATCAGCCGGAATTTCAACCCGGAGATATTTCACTTCGGCGTTGATTTCGCTCTCAAGCAGGGAACCCCGGTCAAAGCCACGGCGGATGGCGAGGTTATCAGTTCGGAACAGAGTGAAAACTTAGGGTTATGTGTTATTATCGAACATAAAAGCGGATACCGCACCCTGTATGGACATAACAGCCGTCTGGCGGTAAAAAGAGGTGCCCTTGTCAAGCGGGGAGACATTGTCGCTTACAGCGGCAATACCGGGATGAGCAGCGGGCCACACCTGCACTATGCAATTTTCGATAAAAATAACAAACCCATAGACCCGATACCTTTTTTGCAATGATAACCCTGAAAAGGATGAATAAATGGCGGACAAAATGATTTCCTCTAAGGAAGAGCGACTCAATACCATTATCGGCCAAGGGACGGTTCTCAAGGGAGAGTGTTCAGTCAAAGGGACCGTTCGGGTCGATGGAGTGATTGACGGGTCTCTGATTGCCAGTGGAGTGGCGATCCTGGGCAAATCGGGTTGTGTCAAGGGAGACATGAAGGTACAGAACGCCATTGTCGGCGGCAAGGTCGAGGGCAACGTGATCGCGCAGGGCAGGCTCGAACTGCAGACCGGAGCCGATGTGCAGGGTGATGTCGCGGCCAGGAAACTGATAGTTGAGGAGGGTGTTTTTTTCGACGGGTCCTGCAGTATGGAAACCGAGCCTGCCGGTATCCGAAAGGAAGAGATCGCCGACTCTCCGGAAAAAAAGATCGAAGTGACCTTGGAGAAGGAAAAAAAGATCAAGATAGAGGAAAGTGGTGTGTCTCCCGATGGGGAGGATGAACTTACTTTTCGTGGTGAGTCTTTATGACTTTTTTTGAGCCAGGCGCGCGGCCCGGTAGTCGATCCGGGCCGATGCGAGGGCCTTTCTCAACTCGTCCGCTTTTTCTCTTTCGCCTTCACCGGCAGTTGCCTCGAGAGAGTTTTTAAGCGTTGCCAGCCTTTCTTCCGTTTCCTGCAAATCTATCTCTTGCGCGTCCCTGGCGCGGTCGGCCAGCACAATCACCCGGTTGTCCTTTACCTGCAGAAAACCGCCGAATATCACGAAATAAGCCCGCGAAGACTCGCTGACAATTTTAAGCACTCCATCGCCCAGGGCGGCCATTAAAGGGGCGTGTTTCGGCAAAACACCCAGTTGCCCGCCTAATGCCGGGGCCACCACCGAGGTGGCCTCGCCCTCGAAAAGAATCCGCTCCTGAGTAATCAGTCTGGTTTTCAAATAGTCAGCCACCGGTTTCCCTTTGCATTACGTACGGTTATTGAAGACTCCCGGCACTCGAGGCTACCGTTACTTTTTCTTCTGGTAATCCTGGTATCTTTCCAGTACTTCATCTATGCTTCCGGCCATGTAGAAAAGCTGCTCGGGGATATGGTCGTGTTCTCCGTTTACCAGTCCCTTGAAACTTCGGATGCTGTCCTTGAGAGGCACATAGGCCCCCGCACGGCCGGTGAACTGCGCGGCGACATGGAACGGCTGGGAGAGGAATTTCTGGATTCTGCGCGCCCGGCCCACGATTACCTTGTCCTCTTCACTTAACTCGTCCATTCCCAGGATGGCGATGATGTCCTGCAGATCCTTGTAGCGCTGGAGAATTTCCTGCACCTGGCGCGCCACTCCGTAATGCTCCTCACCGATAATATTCGCATCCATGATGCGGCTGGTTGAATCCAGCGGGTCGACTGCGGGATAGATACCCAGCTCCACGATCTGGCGGCTTAGAACCGTGGTGGCATCCAGATGCGAGTAAATCGCCTGCACCGAGGTGATCGACCCGTTGCGGGTGGAGGTGATTCGCTCCTGAAGCTCCCCCATCTCGGTGCCCAGGGTCGGCTGGTAGCCCACGGCCGAGGGCATACGCCCGAGAAGCGCCGAGACTTCCGAACCGGCCTGGGTAAAACGAAAGATGTTGTCGATAAAAAGGAGCACATCCTGTTTCTCTTCATCGCGGAAATATTCGGCCATGGTCAGAGCGGTGAGCCCCACTCTCAGCCTGGCGCCGGGCGGCTCGTTCATTTGCCCGTAAACCATGCAGGTCTTTTTGATCACGCCGGACTCCTGCATCTCCAGCCAGAGATCGTTGCCCTCGCGGGTACGCTCGCCCACTCCCCCGAACACCGAGTAGCCGCCGTGCTGCTTGGCGATGTTATTGATCAGTTCCATGATTATCACGGTCTTGCCCACACCGGCGCCGCCGAACAGGCCGATCTTGCCGCCTTTAACATAAGGCTCCAGCAGGTCGATAACCTTGATTCCGGTTTCGAAAACCTCGGTGCTCGGCTTGAGGTCCACAAACTCCGGCGGCTCCCGATGTATCGGATAGCGTTTTTTAGTCTTTACCGGAGCCTGGTGATCGATAGTCTCGCCCAGGATGTTGAACAGCCGTCCCAGGCATTCTTTGCCGACCGGCACTTCTATCGGCCCGCCGGTGTCTTTCACTTCCATTCCACGAGCCACCCCGTCGGTCGAACTCATCGATACCGCGCGAACCATGTTGCGGCCCAGATGCTGCTGCACCTCCGCCACCAGGCTCAATTTCTCTTCCCCGCTTTCTTCCTCGAGAACCAGCGCGGTATAGATGTCCGGCACCTTGTCGGGTTCAAACTCCACATCGATCACCGGACCGATTACCTGTACTACTTTTCCCGTGTTCATGGAGTTCCTCTCTTTATTTGATTGATTTTCAAAGGTGACGCATATTACAAAGGTTAAATCCCCTTGACAGGGGTGTCCGCGTAACTGACGGGGTGTGTATTGCCTCTTTACCAAGGGCACGGCACGCCGTGCCCCTACACCTATATTCTACCGTTCCCTATGTGCCGTGTTGCGCGTAAAGCCGCGCAAGTCTGCGGCTGCCCCTGTCTTTGCTTTTTTTTCTTCCGAATCCTGAGTGCTGTATTGTTGCCTTTTAAGAGATGGCTTCCGAACCGCCGACAATTTCGGAGAGTTCCCGGGTTATCTGGCTCTGGCGCTCGCGGTTGAAGCTGCGGTTGAGGAAGGTTATCATCTCCTCGGCGTTGTCGGTGGCCAGTTTCATGGCCGCGCGACGAGAGGCTTGTTCGCTGGCGATATTTTCCACAACCATGCGGTAGATCGTGCTCCGAGCGAACAAGGGCAGCAGAGTATCCACAATCGCCGCGCTCGAGGGCTCGAAGATAAAGTCGGTCTCCACAGCTTCCCGCTCCGGCCCGCTGGGCACATCAAGCGGCAGCAGCTGCTCGGCTACCGTTTCCTGGCGGCCCGCGGAAACAAACCGGCAGTAAATCACGTGTACCTGGTCAAGCGCGCCTTTAAGAAACTCATCGATCAGCAGCTGGCTCACTTCCCGGATTTTTTCCGCCGACTGATCTTCGGGAAGCTCGGTGTCCTCCCAGGCCATAGGGAAATCCCGGTGGCGGAAATAGCTGATACCCTTTTTGCCGCTGACAAACAGCCTGGGGTCTATTCTTTGGCCGGAAAACTCCCGGAGCAGCAACTGGGCATTCCTGCAGATATTGTTGTTGAACGCTCCGCACAGGCCGCGGTTGGCGCTTAAGACCAGGATCCCAACTTTACCGACTTCGTCCCTTTTTTCCATCAGCGGGTGCGCCATGGCCTCGGGACTGGTGATCAGTCCGCCGAGAACCTCGGTCAACGCTTCTGAATAGGGCCGGGAGGCGAAAACCACGCCCTTAAACCGCTTGAGCCTGGAGGTGGCGACCATCTCCATGGTGCGGGTGATCTTCTGGGTCTTGGTCACCGCGACTATGCGATATTTTATTTCACGGGCTTTAGCCATAGAAAGATTTACAGAATCTGAATGATAAATAAAGAAATTCCTGAAAGTTGACTACCCCTGCAGCAAGCTGCGATGTATCAGGCCAATTTTCCGGCAATTCGTGCCGTCGGAATTTCTAACAACATAAAGATTTTTATCGGAAACCCCGGAGCAAAGCTCCGGAGAATTCTTTTCGATTAAAAGAACAACACTATATCGTCAGCAGGTGTCTTAGGTCAGATTTTTTACATCTTCTTGAATATCGACAATGTTATCCACCAGTTGGATAACTTTCTTTGTGGTGCTCTGGTGAAGTCCCAAGGTACCGGACAGTCTTTGGAGTGCCAACCACTCGACTTGGTCGACATCATCATCTATCATTGCCATGATATATGCGTCTCTCAAAAGGCAAACCCGACACCAGGGCGTCTTTATTTTGGAAACCAATTCCCCCATGGACAGTGAGTCTTCGTTTATCAGCCGGTCGGATTTTTGGACAATATCCATCGATATTCCAAGAGCGGACACAAAATATTCGCCAAACTTTTTTTCTCCGGAGGATATGCCGCCAATCCTGGCAATTTCTTTAAGAGTTGCCAGGTAATAGACTAACTCTTCCTCAGTTAATTCATCTGGGGAATCAATGATAAAATTCGGTGTTATAGCGAACAAGTCCATTACGCGAACCATCTGTTTCTCCTTGGTTTGCGACTCCTTCAATCATTATTGATTTAGTGCTGCCGTAACCCTCAAGACCGCTTTTATGGCAGTTTCCTGACACTCCTGTTCAAACCTGCACGGTTTTCTCGAACTCTTTCAGGAATTCCTCGATGGCCTTGTCCAGCTCTTTGGCGATCTCATCGGTCAGTTCTTTTTCTTTTTCCACTTTGGCCAGGGAATCGGCATATTTGGTGCGCACGGCCTCGAGGAATTCCGTCTCGAAGCGCTCGGCGCTCTCTACCGGCAGCTTGTCCAGGTAGCCTTTGGTGGCGGCGTAGATCAGAACCACCTGTTCCTGAACAGTCATCGGCCGGTACTGCGGCTGCTTGAGGATTTCCACCAGTCGCTCGCCGCGGGTCAGCTGATCCTGGGTGGCCTTGTCGAGGTCCGAGCCGAATTGGGCGAAAGCCTCGAGTTCGCGGTACTGAGCCAGGTCGAGTCGCAAGGAGCCGGCGACCTTTTTCATGGCCTTGTTCTGGGCGTTGCCGCCCACCCGGCTGACCGAGATGCCCACGTTGATCGCCGGGCGCACCCCGGCATAGAAGAGGCTCGGTTCGAGGTAAATCTGCCCGTCCGTGATAGAGATCACGTTGGTAGGTATATAGGCCGAGACATCTCCGGCCTGGGTCTCGATGATCGGAAGCGCGGTGAGGCTTCCTCCGCCGAGCTCATCGCTGAGCTTGGCCGAGCGTTCGAGCAGGCGCGAATGCAAGTAAAAGACATCGCCGGGAAAAGCCTCGCGGCCCGGCGGGCGGCGAAGCAGGAGGCTCAGCTGGCGGTAAGCGGTGGCCTGCTTGGACAGATCGTCGTAAATACAAAGGGTATCGTGGATCTCGTAGCGGCCCTCATTGTCGTACATGAATTCCTCGGCCATGGCGCAGCCGGCATAGGGCGCAACGTATTGCAGGGGGGCGGGGTCGCTGGCCGAGGCGATAACCACGATGGTGTAATCCATGGCCCCGTGGCTGCGCAGACGTTCCACCACGGCGGCCACGCTGGAGGATTTCTGACCGATTGCCACATAGACGCAGATTACCCCCTGGCCCTTCTGGTTGATTATGGCATCCACGGCTATCGCGGTTTTTCCGGTGCCCCGGTCGCCGATAATCAGCTCGCGCTGTCCACGACCTATGGGGATCATCGAGTCCACAGCCTTGATCCCGGTCTGCAGGGGCTGCTTTACCGGCTGGCGATAGATCACACCGGGCGCTTTGAACTCCAGTTTGCGGCTGCGGTCGGTCTCGATCGGGCCCTTGCCGTCCATAGGCTGCCCCAGGGGATTGACCACCCGGCCGATAAGCGCTTTGCCGGAGGGCACCTCCAGCACTCTTCCGGTGCGGCGGATTTCGTCCCCCTCGCGGATGTGAAGGTAATCGCCCAGGATCACCGCGCCGATGTTGTTTTCCTCCAGGTTCAGGGCCAGCCCGAAAACCTCCTTGCCGAAGTCGAGCATTTCACCGGCCATGCAGTTGGCCAGGCCGTAGATGCGCGCTATACCATCTCCTACTTCGAGAACGTGGCCTACCTCCTCCACATCCATCTCGCCCTTGTATTGTTCGATTTCCCGGAGGAGTATCGAGCTTATTTCCTCGGATTGAATTTTTCTCATAACCTGTAGGCTCCTTCTCTTTATTCTTTCAGGATCTGCTCTCCCAGACGAGTGAGTCTGCCGCGGAGACTGCCGTCATAAACCATATCCCCGACCCGGCAGACCAGTCCGCCGAGAAGACCTGGATCGACAGAAGCTCTGAGCAGCACCGAACTATCCAGATGCTTTGAAAGCCCGGCGATAAGCGAATCGCGTTCTTTCTCTGTCAGTTCCACGGCCGAGGTCGCGAAGGCTTCCACCCGGTTGAAATGCTGGTTGACCTGGTCGGTGTAAGCTTTGTAGATGCCGGCGAGCAAGTCCTGGCGGCGCTTGTCGATCAGCACCTGGAGGAATTTAAACAGGTGCTCGTCCACGCGGCCCTCGAAAGCGGTTTTCAGCAGCCGGTGTTTTTTCTTGTTGCTCAACTGGGGCGCGAGCAGAAAGTATTTCACCTGCCGGTTGCTTTCGATCAGCTCGACAACAGCGGCAAACTCCTCAGCGATCTTTTCAATTTTGTCCGTATGCCGGGCAAGCATGAAAAGCGCTTTGGCATATTCTTTCTCAGCGGGCGAAGTGCTCATTCCATCTTTCTGTCGATATCTGAAATGGTTTGCTCGATCAGGCTCCGGTGGTCATGCTCGGCCAGGTTACGTTCGATCAGACGTTCTGCTGCGGCAAGGCTGATTTTTACCACCTGGGCTTTGAGCTCTTCGACGGCTTTCTGCCTCTCGCGCGAGATCTCGGCTTTGGCGCGTTCGAGGATCTGCTCGGCTTCCGAGCTGGCCTTGCCGATGATTTCATCGCCGGCCTTGCCGGCCTTGCCCTTGCCCTCCTCGATCATCTGGTTTACATCGCTGCGGGCTTGGGCCAGTTGATCCTCGTAGCGTTTGAGCAGCTCCCGGGCTTCGTCCCTGGCATTCTCGGCGCCGTCGAACATCTCTTTGAGGGATTTCTCGCGGCGGTCCACCGCGTCGATAATCGGCCCCCAGACAAATTTTTTCAGCAGTAACAGCAGAATCACGAAAGTAACCACGGTCCAGAAGATGAGACCGGGACTTACACTGAGAAGGCTCGTCTGTTCCATAAACAATTCACCGTTGTTTGAACGATTTGAAAAGCGCAGTTATTTGAGCGCCAGCATAATGCAGATAACCAGCGCGAAAAAGGTGACACCTTCGATCAGAGCGGCGGCGATGATCATCGCCGTACGGATGTCACCAGCGGCTTCCGGCTGGCGGGCCATACCCTCCAGGGCGCAGCCTGCCAGACGTCCGATACCATAACCGCCACCAATGATAGTGAAAGCGGCTCCCAATCCTGCGGCTAAATGAGCAACCGATCCTTCCATCTAAACCCTCCTTGAGTATTTAGAAATAACCATGACGAAACGAGAGTATAGCACTTAGTGTAAAACACGTTGAAAACGCTATTGCAAAGGCACAGAGGCACAAAGGCACAAAGTTATTGAGACCTTTTAACCTCTAATTTCTTTATTAAACTGCAAAGCATTCGCTCAATTTCTCTTGTCGAATTATGGAGCTTATCGAAATCACCTTTATTTAAGATATCCGAGATTCAAGGAAATCTCTGTCAGGGTCTGCAATTCGTAAAAAGATGCCATAGCAATCCGTAAAAAACGAATATAGTCTTGAGTTGAGTTTCTACCATAACCTTCCGCCATATTGCTGGGGATTGAAACAGCACACCGTCTGATTTGAGAAATAATTCCATAAGACTCTTTATTAGGGAATATCTTTGTTAGCTGATAGATTTGGGTTACCAGACCCATTGATTTTTGCCAAATAATCAGGTCTCTATAGGTTTTCACTTTCACTCTGTGCCTTTGCCCCTGCAAGAAAGATAACTTTCTTTTACGTTTTGTGGCTACAGATACTTTTTGCACAATCAACATGCAGTTGTCAATGCTCCGGATGGATTGCCATGTTGACAAAGATTATCGAAAGCAGGGTGAAAATAAACGCCTGCAGAAAGGCGACAAACAACTCGAGCACGCTGATAAAAAGGGCAAAGGCGATCGCCGGCAGGGCTACGACATAGCTGTTAAAGATGAAAATCATGCCGATAAAGGTCAGGATCACGATGTGGCCGGCCACCATGTTGGCGAACAGTCGGATCATCAGGGCGAAACACTTGATAAAAATCCCCATGACCTCAATCGGAAACAACAGCGGGATGAGCAGCACCGGCATCCCCGAGGGCACCATGTGTTTCCAGAAGTTGAGCGGGCCCTGCTCGATCATTCCCATGATAAAGATGGTGAACATGGTGGTCAGGGCAAGTGCCGCGCAGACCGCCAGGTTGGCGGTAGCCGTTGCCATGTAAGGAATCATTCCCAGCAGGTTGCAGCCCAGGATGAAAAAGAACTGGGTGAGGAAAAGCGGCATGTATTTGCGGCCGTTTTCCTCACCCATCAGAGGATAGACCATTTCATCGCGCACGTAGAGGACAAAAGGCTCGAGGAAATTGATATACCTGCCGCGCCTGTCCTTGGTTTTTTGACTCGCGGCCAGAGCGCGGAAGAGTATAAAAATGACCGCTCCCGCGATCCACATCATCAATGTCAGTTTGGTTATCGAAAGGTCCAGCCACTGCCAGCCGAAAGGATGCCAGTCGATTTTGATCAGAGGATGATCGTAGACATGCTCGATCAGGTGCTGCATGATTTCGCCGGGACTGCTATGCCCCGCATGCCCCGCGGCTTGAGCGGCGTGTTCGGCGGCATGTAGTTTTTCAGTCATGGCTTTTTTGCCGAAGTTTTCTGGTTAACAGCGGCAGCAGGAAGATATATTCGAGTAGGGTAAAGATAAAATAACTGGCCAGACACGAAATCACCAGCACCGTCGCCGGGAAGTCGAGCAAGGCGATTCCCGCAGCCAGGGCCGCCAGGGCCAGTCCCATACGGGCGATCATACCGCCCAGGAATATTTTGATAAAATTCCCGGCGTCGATCTGATTGCTTTTCACGGCCAGGGCGAACCCTGAAAGAGAAGTTCCCGCGCTTATCAGACCTCCGTAGATCACCGCCGGCCGGGCCAAGGGGTTCTTCCAGGGAACCAGCCAGGCCGCAAGTGCCAGCACCAGCAACAAAAACGCCGACCAGAGCGGGAAACCTTTCGCTTCATCATTCAGGAAGCGTGTCATTTCTCCCCCGTACCGCCCGGCCGGTCCCTATCAGACAATTTCAAGAGAGTCTTGAAAAAGTTGTAAAAGGCAATCAGAAAACCCAATGTCGCGCCGGCCAGCAGTAGCCAGGGGTCCGTGCCCCAGCGTTTGTCCAGGTAATGGCCGGCGAAGATAAAAACCAGCAAGGTTACTGCAAATTCAATCCCCAGGCCTAGATAAGGTCCGATCTGTCCCAGGACGCGCTTCGAACCTGAATTGGAAGGTTCCATAGCTATAGTAGCGAAAGTATACCAGAAATATAAAAAAAATCAAGTAAAAATCTTGCCGGACAAATAATAACACGCCCGGGAAGTCAATTCCTGACTGTCACCCCGCGGGAGCGCAAGTACTCCTTGGCCTGGGTTACCGAGTATTCGCGGAAATGAAAGATACTGGCGGCGAGCACTGCATCGGCCCGGCCCAGCTCCAGCCCCTGGTAAAGGTGCTCCAGGGTACCCACCCCGCCAGAGGCGATGACCGGTATTTCGAGACGTTGGCTGACCGCACCGGTCAGCTCGATGTCGAAACCCTCCTTGCTGCCGTCACGGTCCATGCTGGTCAAAAGTATCTCGCCGGCACCCAGATCCTGTACCTGGAGGGCCCACTCCAGGGCATCCAGGCCGGTGGGATTGCGCCCGCCGTGGGTGTAAACCTCCCAGTTGCCGAAAGGTCCGCGGGCGATGTCGAAATCCGCCTTGCGCTTGGCATCGATTGCCACCACGATGCACTGGCTGCCGAAACGCTCGGCCGTCTCGGCAATGACCTGCGGGTTGTTGATGGCCGAGGTGTTGATCGAGACCTTGTCGGCGCCGCTTTTGAGCATCAGGCGGATATCCTCCACGGTGCGCAGGCCTCCGCCGATAGTGAAGGGGATGAAAACCTCCTCGCTCACCTTACGGGCCAGCTCCAGTACGGTCTCGCGCCGCTCGTGGCTGGCGGTGATGTCCAGAAACACCAGCTCGTCCGCCTTTTCCCGCTCGTAATACTTGGCCTGCTCCACCGGGTCCCCGGCATCCACCAGGTTGACAAACTGGACCCCTTTGACCACTCGGCCCTTGTCGATGTCAAGGCAGGGTATGATTCGCTTGGCTAACATTGTTTCCTTAGTAATTAAGAAGTCAGGGGTCAGGAGTCAGAATATTTTCAGGCACAAACTGGCAAAGTGACAAAATAAAAAGAATTCAGAAGTCAGTAGTCAGAATATAGAATCCCTTCCCGGCCTTTCCAATAATCTGCCGTAGGGGCGGACCCATGTGTCCGCCCTGAGTGGCAAAGGGAGTTCTAACAGGTTTTTCCGGCGGTAATTTTCAGGGCTTCGGCCAGGTCTAGAGTACCCTCGTAGAGGGCCTTGCCGATAATCATCGCCTCCACTCCGGAGCTTCCCAGTTGGCAGACGGCGCCCACGTGCTCCAGGGTGGAAATGCCTCCCGAGGCGATAACTTTCATTGAGCAGGCTGCGGCCATCTGTTCGAGGGCCACGAGGTTCGGCCCTGAGAGCATGCCGTCTGTGGCGATGTCGGTATAAATGAGCCTCACCGCACCCGCGGCCTCGGCCGAGCGGGCCACCTCTGCCGCCGGAGCGCCGGTTTCCTCTTCCCAGCCGCGAATGGCCACCCGGCCGTCCCGGGCATCGATCCCCGCCACGATGCGTTCTGCCCCGAAACGCTCGATAGCGCGTTCGAGCAGCTCGGGCTCGGTGAGTATCACCGTACCCAGGATGACCCGGTTGACTCCGCAGTCGAATGCGTGTTCCATCTGTTCGACAGACCGCAGGCCGCCACCCAGCTCCACGGTAACCGGGTCCCCCACCGCAGCGCAGATCCTGCGCACCTGCTCCAGGTTTTTCGAGCCGCCCTCGAAAGCCCCGTCCAGGTCCACCACGTGCAGGAACCGGGCTCCGGTTTCGGCAAAGGCCGCGGCAGGTGTCACGGGGTCCTCGTAGTAGGTTGTGCGCTCGGCCTTTCTGCCCTGGCGCAGCCGAACCGCCCGGCCGCCCATCAGGTCCACTGCAGGGATGATCTCCAAAAGGTTTTTCTCCTTAATGATCTACCTTAATATCACATCTCGGCGAAATTTTTCAGCAGTCTCAACCCCACCTCCTGGCTTTTCTCCGGGTGGAACTGTACGGCAAAGAGGTTGTCGCGGCCGGCGATGGAGGCGAAATTAACGCCGTAATCGGTGGTTCCCAGGATGTCGTCCTCCGAGCCGGCAGCGGCGTAATACGAGTGGACGAAATAGAAGAATGATTCGTCGGGGATTCCCTGGTACAGCGCCGAGGGCCGGGTTTGTTTCACCTGGTTCCAGCCCATGTGGGGAATTTTCCCGCCCGGCGGGAATTTTTTCACTTCACCGGCCAGCAGGCCCAGGCCTTCATGGCGACCCAGCTCCTCGCTGCGCTCGAACAGCAGTTGAAATCCCACACAGATGCCCAGGAACGGCTTGCCGGTGTCCAGGAATTCTCTCAAAGGACGTTCGAATCCCAGGTCGCGCAGGTGCTCCATGCTCTTGCCGAAAGCCCCGTCCCCGGGCAGCACCAGGTGGCCGGCAGTGGAGATGTCCGCCGGATCGCCGCTTACCGCCGCCTCGAATCCCAGATGGTGGAAGGCTTTCTCCACGCTGCGCAAGTTTCCCATCCGGTAGTCGATTATGATGATCATTTCTCGATTTCTAATTTAATATCATCAATTGCCGAATGATAAATAAAGGGCTAGGATATATTTCGTAGAGGCGACCGACCGGTCGCCCTTCCGAAACGTGATTTACAATACCTTCATCAGATTATGCATATCAGAAAATATTTTTTATCCTGCATTTATAAGGGCACGGCACGCCGTGCCCCTTGTATATTAGAAAAAAAGCCTTTTATTATGAATAGAGTAGTTACAGAT
>CAZSTM010000022.1:0-17836 GCA_964609635.1 uncultured Gemmatimonadales bacterium | reverse complement strand
TCGGTAGTTTAAAATTTACATTTAAGCCGTAAAAACTACAAGGAAAAACCTCATTGACCGAGTAAAGTCTTCAGCTCGACCAGCTCCCGGCGGATTTTGTCAAGGATCTCGCTGTCTTTTCCTTCTTTGGGCAGCGCCTCGCGGACATTCGTTCCCATGTTCTTCAACAGCTTCAGTTTCCTCTGAGCCCCCTCGATAGTGTATTTCTCGGTGTAGAGCAGGTGCTTGATCAACTGGACCACCTGGATGTCATTCTTGCGATACGCCCGGTTGCCGGCTCTGTTCTTGGTAGGGCTGAGGATCTTGAACTGCGATTCCCAGTAGCGCAATACGTGAGACTTCAGACCCGTGATCTTGCATACCTCGCTGATAGAATAATACTCTTTGTCCGGGAAAGTGTTGGGCATGCGAACTCCATTCAACAAAGGAAACGATCGCCGCAGCTTGTTACCAAGAACAGTTTTTCTCGTACTCTGTTTTCAACTCCCGCTGCATCAGTTCATTCAAAGATCGCCTGACCGAGCGCCCCTTGAGAAGGATATGATAGACCTGCTCGGTAATCGGCATGTGAATTTCATGCTTCAATGCCAATTTATAGGCGGCTTCCGTGGTGCGAATACCCTCGGCCACGGTTCGCATTTTCTCGGTAATCGCGGTTAATGTCTCCCCCCGGCCGATACGCAAACCTACCTGCCGGTTCCGACTCAGTTCACCGGTGCAGGTGAGCACCAGGTCACCCAGGCCTGAAATGCCGGAGAATGTCTCCGCTCGCGAGCCGAGAGCTATACCGAGCCGGGTGATTTCAACCAGACCCCGGGTAATCAGCGCGGCCCGGGTGTTGTATCCCAGGCCCAGACCCTCGATCATCCCCGTGGCGATGGCGATCACGTTTTTGAGAGCGCCGCCCAGTTCCACTCCGATAATATCATCATGTGTATAAATTCGCAAGTAACCGGTTGAAAAAAGTCTCTGGATCTTCCCGGCCACTTCCTCGCTCTCAGATGCCACGGTCACCACAGTGGGCAACTCGTTAGCCACCTCGAACGCGAAACTCGGACCGGACAGGGTTGCATGGCGGTAGCCGAGTTCGCTGGATAGCACCTCCTGCTCCACCTGACTCATCCGGAGCAGGGTTTTACTTTCCAGACCCTTGCTGGCGTTAACCAGAATTACTCTCCTGCTCAGGTGTTCGTCCAGGCGTTTCAGCAGCGGACGCATCACATGACTCGGGCAAACCAGCACCACGATTTCTGCACCGTTAACCACTTCAGTCAGGTCGGTATCGGCGCGAAGGCTTTCGGCAAGAGATATTCCAGGCAGGTAAAGTTGGTTAAGATGCCTGTTATTGATATCTTCCGCTACCTCGGGCTCGAAAGCCCAGAGGCGCACTTGCTTGGACTTCTTGGCCAGCAAATCGGCCAGCGTGGTCCCCCAGCTTCCGGCTCCAATAACCGCAATTCTCACAAAGAAGTCCTCCCGTCTCTGGTAAGCCGTTTCTCTTCACCCCGCAGCAGACGACCTATGTTCGACCGATGGGTAACTACCAAGACCAGAGCGAAAAATATACTGAAAATCTGAATAATCCCGTAACCGGCAACCTGGTGACTGACTGTCAGATACACGAATAAAGGAAAACTGAAAGCCGCACCGAGGCTTGCCAGCGAGACAATGCGAAAGAGTGCCATTATCACCAGCCAGACACCGAAACTCAGACCCACCGCGGCCGGGCAAATGGCCAGAAACACTCCGGTAGCCGTCGCCACCCCCTTGCCACCTCGGAATTTGAAAAACGGATTGAAAATATGCCCGGCCACCGCGGTCGCGCCTATTAAAATCTGAAATACCACCGCTGTCCGCGAACCCCCGGATCCCAGACCGGCCAGAGCAGGTATAAAGTACACCGGGGTGAAACCTTTTACCAGATCCACTCCCAGAACCAGAATTCCCGGACCGGGCCCCAGCACTCTGAACGTATTTGTCGCACCCAGGTTGCCGCTCCCATACCGGCGCAGGTCTATGTTTCGCAGCAGACGGCCGGTCAGATAGCTGGTGGGCAGCGCCCCTACCAGATAAGAAGCCAATATCCAGAAAGGCCAGTAAATCACCATTTCAACTCCTGATTCATTCCGAATCGCCTCCAATGAAGCTCGACACGGCTCAGCTTTTTTCGCGACTCTTTTCGCTCTTACGGAAGACCAGCCTGATCGGTGTGCCTGGAAAAGAGAATCTCTCCCGGAAACAACGGTTCAGGTAGCGGCGATAAGCCTCGGGTATCTTTTCCGGATGATTGGAAAAAACGACAAAGGTAGGGGGCCCCGCCTGAACCTGAGTACAATAGTACAGGCGGATTGGTTTGCCCAAGACTGTCGGCGGATGGTTCCGCTTCATGGCTTCCTGTAAGACCTGGTTCAATATGGCGGTGGGGATGAGCTCCCGGCGTTGCTCGCTTATGGTCACCATCAGTTCAAGCAGCTTGTGCACCCGCTGGCCGGTAAGCGCCGAAACAAAAAGCACCGGTATGTAGCCCAGGTGCGGGTTATCTTCCTTAAGCTTTTTTTCCAGGGTCGCAGATGTTTTGGAGTGCTTGCCCTCCACCAGATCCCACTTGTTCATCGCCAGAATCAGGCTCTTACCGTTTTCCACAGCCAGATCGACGATCCTCAGGTCCTGACGGCTGGCTCCTTCGCCGCTGTCGAGCAACAGTACCGCCACATCGCATTGTTCAATACTGTGTACCGTGCGCAGCAGGGTATAGTACTCCACTCCCGAGCTGGTTTTCATCCGCTTGCGCAGACCCGCCGTATCGATCAGCACTATGGTCCGGGAACGGAAACGAATAACTGTATCCACCGGGTCGCGGGTGGTGCCCGGCATATCGCTCACCACCATCCGCTCCCGACCGATCAAGCGATTGACCAGGGAGCTTTTGCCTACGTTCGGCTTGCCGATAATTGCCACCCGCACGGCATCGTCCGGAACCTCCAGGGCGCGAGGCGAGTAATCGCCCAGGCAGCCGATAATTACATCCAGCAGATCCCCGGTCCCGGTACCACGCAGGGCGGAGACTCCGCAGAGATTTTTGAAACCCCAGCGGTGGAACTCGACCAGCGGCACCCGGCCTTTGGCATCGATTTTATTAACCGCCAGAACCACAGGCTTGCCGGTAATGCGCAGCCGCCGGACCAACTCCTCATCCTCGGCGGTCGGCCCCTCCCGGCAGTCAACGACAAACAGCAGAACTTCCGCCTGGGCGATGGCCGCATCCACCTGGGAGAGTATCTCTCCCTCGAATCGCTCCATTACCCTGGTAAGAATCCCGGCCGTATCGACCAGTTCGAAAACCCGACGGTTCCACTCGACCGTGGCATAGAGACGATCCCTGGTAACCCCCGGGGCCCTGTCGGTTATCGCTACCCGGCGGCCGATCAGACGATTGAACAAGGTGGACTTCCCCACATTCGGCCGGCCGACAATGGCGACTATCGGAAGGGATTTCACTTATCGGCCCGTACCCCTACAGTCTGACCAACCAGATGTCGCTTTTATAGCGTTCGGCGATGGTGTCCGCCACATCCTTGGCATTCTTGGGGTTGTCATATTTGCCGATACGCACGCGGTACCACCTCCCGGACGCAAGATCGGCTTCCTCGACCCGGGAACTATAACCCTTGCGCTGGTAAAAATCAGCCAGCTTCTGCGCGTCTTCATAGGTCTCCCAGGCAGCTACCTGGATGGTGTAGGTGCCGGGGGGTAAAGTAACAGTCTTCACCACCGGTTCCGGCTCCGGCTCGGGTTCCGGCTCCGGTTCGGGTTCGGGTTCAGGTTCGGGCTGAACCTGAGCCACCGGTGCCGGTGCCTGTTGAACAGGTGCGGGAGGAGGTTCTTTCTTGCCGCAGGCGATCGCCAGGATCAGTACAGCAAAACAAAAAATGAGCCAAGGTTGTTTCATGGTCCGCCCCGTTTTAAAGTGACAGTTAAGGAGCTTATTCTGCGGGAAATATTATAATAAACTGTATTTCTTTCAAGAAACCTCTTTTCCACCGCCCCCGGCCTTACAAAGCGGCGAGTTCGGTCAGGGCTCGGTGCAAGTCGCGGGCAACGATAACCGCTCCCGGAGATAAAGCACGCTGTAACTCGGCGAGCGGCAGATCATCGACAAAAAGGCTGTCCGCGTTCAGGGCCGCCGCTGGAATCAAATAGCAGTCGGCCGGGGGACTGTGGCTCAGCGCCTCGAGGATGTCGCCCCCGGCGAGCAGGCCCGCCACGGTCACCGACTCCCCAAACAGGCGATTTTTCACCGCCGTCACTTCGTATCGGCCGGGAACCACCCCGTCAAGTCCGGATAAAAGCCCGGATAGAATCGGCTCAAACAGGGTCCCGGTAACCACCCGGTAACATCGTCCCGGATCCATCCGCCCAAAGTCTCCGCTTTCCACAGCCCGTTTAAAGGCCTCGATTTCCCGCCGGATGAGTCCCACACCGTTTTCCAGCTGCGGGAAGCTTTCATAGGCCTCACGCGGGGGAATCCTACAACCCGCCTTGAGGTAAAGCTCATCGGCGGCGAAAACGAACCGCGAACTACGCTGCCTGAGGAACTGTTTCTGCCGTCGATGAATAAGCCGCAGGGCGTTATCGGCATCCTCGCGGGTCACCGGTTTGAGCCGGGGAAGACCCTCGCGGTGCGCGGTCAAACCCACTGGAACAACAGCCAGGGAGAGTGCCCCCGGTCCCAGGGCTTCGAGTCGGGTGATAGTCTTATACAGCACCGCTCCATCATTGATACCTGGACAGAGCACCACCTGGAAATGCAGCTCGATACCCCGGCCGACCAGACGGCTGACCAGCGGCATCACATCGACCTCACCGCAGCCGCGCAGTAAGCGAGCGCGCACATCCGGGTCCGCGGCATGTACCGAAATATACAACGGGCTTAAGCCCATACGCACGATACGCTGGATGTGGCGTTCGCTCAAATTGCTACCGGTAATGTAATTGCCCTGCAAAAAACTGTACCGGTAGTCACCGTCCTTGACATACAGAGTTCGGCGCAGCCCACGGGGAAGCTGATCCACGAAGCAGAAGACGCATTTGTTATTGCAGCGGTGGATCCCGCCCTGGCCCACTCTGAGCCCCAATGTCCGGCCCGGTTCCCGCGTGATCCGGCAGACTTTCCGGCCCCCGGCACCACCGGCCGAGGTTTGTATTTCGAGAACCTCCTCGGCCGCGGCAAAATGAAAATCAAGAAAATCCTCCACCACCTCACCGTTCACCCTGAGTATCCTGTCTCCCACCACAATACCGGCGGCCTCGGCGGCCGAGCATTTATCCACTTCCACTACAGTTACCATTGAAACGCTTTTATACTATACCCCAGACAAACTGGTCAGTCAAGAGAATAGTCTGCTAAATTACCAGTCGTTTTGCAGGCCAAAAACTAAAGAGGTTTTAAGACTTCATTCGAACGATTACCCGGGCACGCCGCAGGAGGCGGCAGGATTACATTTCGCCCGGTAAATTCATCAGCCACAGATCGTAGTTGCCACTGCGATTGGAGGCGTAGATTATCCATTTGCCGTCCGGAGAAAACCGTGGGGACATAGCCCCCGATTTTTCGCGAGTCAGGGGCCTCTCCACCATATCGCGGATTCTGAGCAGCCGGATATCCTGATCGCGCACTATCACCAGCCGCTCACCGTCCGGACTGATATCCGCATTCTCGGCACCGGGTTCGGAGATTCTATCGACCTGGCCGCTGTCGAACAAAACCCGGCAGATAACCGGCCGGCTTTCGGCGAACGAGGTAAAGACAAGCCCCGAAGCATCGGGCAACCAACGGGGGAACATCGGCTGGTACTCCGGACCGACCACCTCGACCGGCTCCGGGGTGGGATCATCCGCATTTACCAGTTTAAGGCTCAGGCGCGTACCCTGTTTGGCTACAAAGACCACCCGGTTGTCCAGCGGCGAGAATATCGGCGACCATTCGGGGTATGGTTCCGAGACCAGAGGCTCGGCGACCATGGGATCATCCTCCAGGTTTACCACCCAGAGATCGCGTCCTCCCCCCCGCTCGCTCCAGAAGATCAGCCGGTTTCCGTCTGTAGACCAACTCGGTCCCCAACCTCCCTGGTAGGTTATCCTCTCGGTTCCCTGGCCGGTTGAAGAAGTCATCCAGATTTCCGGGTCCCCGCTTCGGAAAGAGGTAAAAGCCACCATGGTCCCGTTCGGAGAATACTCTCCCTCCCAGTCATTACGTGCCGAAAGAGTAAATTGTACGGGCTGAACCACGATCACCAGCGAAACCGAATCACCGGCCACCAGGATATCATCCTTGAATACTTTGACATACAACCGATGGAGGCAATAGCTCAGAGAGCCTATGGTAGTCTCGAGACCTTCGGCAAGGGGACCGTCCACGTCCGAACTCCAGGTATAGCGCAACTGCTGCCCCTCGCCCTGGGGGAATTCGCCTGACCAGCCCGCCCGGCAGGTGATTTTCTCATCCTGATAAAAAACCTCCCCGGAGGCAGGTTCGATAATTTTCAGCTCGGCTGCCGCGATTTCAACAACCGGCTGCAAAACAAAACCTGCCAGAACCAAGACAGCCATACGAATCTTCATCCGGTTTCTTCCTGTGGACTGTGGGTTTGAAGACTTTGCTGCCGGGATCACCCCACTATCTGCAGCACTTCATTGGTCAGGTTGAAATAATCCTCGGAGCCGGTACTGCTGATCGTGTATTCGAAAATGGTCTTCCCGTAGCTGGGGGCCTCACGCAGACGGGTGTTAACCCGGATAATGGTATCGAAAACTTTGTTGGGAAAGTGTTTGCACAGAACCTGATAGATCTCATGCGAAAGGTTGGTGCGTACATCGTACTGAGTGGCCAGAATACCCATCAAATCCAGGTTGGCCCTGGTAAACCTCCTGACCTCACGCATCATTTCGATGGTGTGCTTAGCCCCATTCAAGGCCAGATAGTCCATGCTGACCGGGATAATCACCTGATCCGAAAGAGCCAGAGCATTGATATTTATCAGATTACGGCTGGGGGCACAATCGCAGATCAGGTAGTCACAGTTGCGCAAATCACTCAGCGCATTCCGCAGGATAAATTCCCTGCCGTCCCGGTTGGCGATAGCCAGTTCGGTGTCGGTAAGGCTCTTGCCTCCCGATTTGATCAGGAACAAGTTCTTGCGTACCTGGGTAACAGAGGTTTTTCCGGTTCGCAACAAGTCGGCAAGAGACTTTTCCGCCTCCGTGGAGAAAACCAGTCCGAGGTCTCCGTGCGGATCGCAGTCTATCAGAATGACACGTTTACCACTGAGAGCCAGACCATGGCCCAGATTGATAGCTGTAGTGGTTTTGCCGGTGCCGCCTTTAGATGTAATGACTGCAATTTTTACCATGGAGATGCAATCGGGAAGGAGTAATCGAGAATATAACGCCGTGATATTTTAATAGTACTGATTTCCGATTTTGTTTATTTGCTCTTATCCTTAATAATTTTGATCGCTTCATTAATTTTCAGGCTGGCCTTGGTTAAATCCATAGTTCCCTGGTGTTCCGCCGGAGAAAGCACTTTGGTAACCATCATCTTGCCCAGTTTCTTTTGCATCTGCTTCCTTTTGAACTTTTCGAAGCGCTTCTTTTTCAACAGTTTTTTCTTTTCGGCCTCGGAAGCCTCCTCGGCGACCACAACCAGCGAACGGGAAAAAAACAGATCCCGGCCCTCACCATCGGCAAGAGAAATCTTCCGCCGCCGCCCGACACTCGGCGAAGACAACTCCTTGGCCCGGCGATACATAAGGCTTGCTTTATCAGGCATACCCTTCTTGTCGTAAAGTATGCCCAGGTTATAAAAAACCCTGGGACTATCCTGCTGGAATTCAAGTACTTTCTCGAAACAGGAAACCGCCAGGTTTATCTCATCCAGCTTATTATAGGCCTCCCCCAACTGCAGGTAAGTCTGAGAGTTGGAATGATCCAATTCCAGCGCTTTTTTCAGCATAACGATGGCCTCGGAACACAACCCCCGCCGGTAAAAGATCATGCCTAAGTTGCGGTAACCCTCGACGCTGCGGGGATTGATCGCAATGAGCTTGCGTTGAAACCGCTCCGCTTTGTCATAAGCTTTAAGCTCGAGATAAGCCAGGCCCATGAAGCAAAGGATCAGTTCGTCCTCGGGCTCGTTTTGCAGCACCTGAGAAAAATGGGTGACTGTTTTTTGGTACTCTTCGAGGTGAAAGAATGCCAGGCCCAGGTGTTTATGGGCGCCCAAATGATTGGGATTCAATCTCAAAGCGTTCTCGAACTCATCCGCCGCCTCTGGGTATCTTTCTTTGCCGAAATAATCCAGACCGGAGGTATAAAGCTCCTGGGCCCGGTTGGCGTCGGCCTGGTTCTGAGCACCGGAACCGGCTCCGGTTGAAGTTGATTCTCGATCCGGACTTGCCATTTTAACTTACCGGCTATATTTTGAAAATTAATAGGCGATTTGCAAAAATTTACTCCATTCAACAACTGCTGTCAAGTCTGATTAATTCGGTATTACTTAATTTTATTGATATTTAGAACTTTTTATTTTATTTTATAAGGATTAATTCTCCCCGGAATTCGGCCTCGCATAAAATCAGCCAGTGCCGAATGCCGGTTTTGTTATTTTGATTATTTGCCAGTCCGGCAAAAAAGCGATTTTTCTCCAACCCTAATTCTTGCCTGAGAGAACAGGAACCGTCTCCAGTGCGAAGGATTGTTTTTTTTAGTGGTTTTTTCAGGGGTTTCGAGCCTGCTGAAAGCCCCTGGCGGGTTAGGGATTATTCCAGCCTGATTCGAATATCTGTGTAAAGATTTCAAACGATACAAAAGGAGTAAACGTTGAAGAAAGAATTGCATCCGGAGTACAAGAGCTGCATGGTAACCTGTGCCTGCGGAAACACCTTCGAAACCCGATCCACATTGGACAAGATACATGTTGAAATCTGTTCGCAATGCCATCCTTTCTACACAGGCAAGCAGAAGCTGGTTGATTCCGCCGGCCGGGTGGAGCGATTTCACCGCAGGTACCGCAAGGACCGGGAAAAGCCGCAGTCCGATAGTGCGAAGCAATCCTCAAAGGTCAAAGAGAACGCCAAACCTGCCGCGGCAAGCGAGGCCAAATCTGCCGAGAGTGAAAAGGCTGAATCCACCGAAAAAAGCTGAAGGCGAAAGAGGTTCTCTTGGCGGAGAAAGAAATAAAAATGGGCGGGCAGGCGGTGATCGAGGGTGTGATGATGCGCTCATCGGATGCCTGGGCGGTGGCGGTACGTTCACCTAGTGGTGAAATAGTGGTTAAAAAGGAACCCTGGCTCCCCGTGGCAAAGCGCTTTCGTATTCTTAAGCTGCCGATCCTGCGGGGAGCGGTGATCCTGATCGAGACCCTGGTTCTGGGAATCAAGGCACTCAGTTTTTCGGCGGACGTTGTTTCATCAGAGAATTCCCCGGAAAAAAGCGAACCGGCCGGAGAAGAGAAAAAAGGCCTCTGGTGGACAGTTTCAATGGTCGGTACCGTGGCTTTATCCCTTCTGGTGGGTATTTTGTTCTTTTTCTACCTTCCGCTGGTAATCACCGAGATGTTGAATATTAGAAGTGCGGTTATATTCAACCTGGTTGACGGCATCTTGCGGGTTATCTTTTTTCTGGCCTATCTGTTCGTTATTTCCAGGTGGAAAGAGATAAAACGGGTATTCGAATACCACGGCGCGGAGCACAAAACCATCTTCGCCTATGAGGACTCCAAGGAATTGACCTGGGAAAACATCGAGCCTTACAGCACTTTTCATCAGCGCTGCGGGACAAGTTTCGTGTTGGTTCTGATGCTGGTCAGCATCCTGATTTTCATGCTGTTGGGGAAACCTCACATCTGGCAGGGTCGAGTGATCCGCATGCTCACGATCCCTCTGATCGGGGGGATAACTTACGAGTTGATCAAGCTTGGCGACCGCTATGCCAACCATCCGCTGGTCCGCTTTTTTATCGAGCCGGGGCTTTGGTTGCAGCGAATAACCACCAAAGCGCCGGACAGAAAGCAGGTCGAGGTGGCGGTTGCCTCACTGGAAGCCGCCCTGGGACAGGATAAGCCCGCCGCCGTTTGCCCATCCACCGCCCCTTCGCCCCGGAGCGTCGAGCGCTCAGGGTATTAGCACGCCCCCGTCACTCTTTGCGGTTTCAACCATCACGAGAGAATTTCAATACCGGTATGGAAAAAAAAATAGCAAATATTCTTAGGCGTTACGCGGAAATCGAGGCCTTGATGTCATCCGAGGAGATGGTTTCGGACCCATCCCGGCTGAAAGCCCTGGCCAAAGAGCATTCCAGTCTGTGGCCGATTGTGGAATGCTCTCGTAAGCTGGAAACCGTCCGGAAAAACCTCGCCGGCAACCGTCAGCTTATCGCCCAGGAATCCGATCAGGAACTGGTCTTACTCGCCGAGGAGGAGCTGTCCGAACTGGAGGAAAACGAGAAGATTCTGGCCGAGGAGCTGAAAAGACTGCTGGTTCCCTCCGATCCGATGGATGAAAAGAATATTATCATGGAAATCCGCGCCGGAACCGGGGGCGAGGAGGCCTCTCTTTTTGCCGCAGAGCTTTTTCGCATGTACTCGCACTATCTCGAATCGATGGGCTGGCGTATGGAGCTGATTTCGATGAACGCCACCGGAATGAAAGGCATGAAAGAGGTCATTTTCCAGGTACGGGGCGAGGGTGTTTACGGTACGCTGAAATATGAAAGCGGCGTGCACCGTGTCCAGCGCGTACCGGTTACCGAGTCCAGCGGCCGGATACACACCTCCGCCGCCACTGTCGCCGTCCTGCCCGAGGCCGAGGAGATCGACCTGAAAATAAATCCTGCGGATTTAAAGATAGATGTCTTTCGCAGCAGCGGTCCCGGCGGCCAGAGTGTCAACACCACGGATTCGGCGGTCCGCATAACTTATATACCCACCCAGATGGTGGTGACCTGCCAGGATGAAAAAAGCCAGTTGAAAAACAAGAATAAAGCCCTGAGAGTTTTGCGCAGCCGCCTGCTGGATGCAAAGCTGAGTGAAACCAGCGAACAACGCGCGGCCGAACGCAAGTTTCAGGTAGGTACCGGGGACCGCAGCGCCAAGATACGCACTTACAACTTCCCTCAGTCGAGGGTAACCGATCACCGCATCGGCCTGACACTTCACAAGCTGGAAAATATCCTGAATGGAGACTTGGAAGAACTGATCGGGGCCCTTAAACTGGCCTCGCAGAATGAAAAGCTGAGCAGCAGTGGCAAATCAGACTAAATATAATGCAGCCGCTGGTGAATTTCCGAGCGAAAGCGACCGATAAAATCTTCCAGGTTCAGGCCGAACATGCGTTCAAGAGTTTTTTCCCACTTCATCAGGATCGGATTGATTTCCGCCTTCCGATCCGCCAGCATTTCCTTGATGGTGGAATCCAGAGAACTGTCAGGTTGAAGCAGTTCTCTGGTTTTTACTATTCTCTCCGTCATGGAATCGACAAACAGGTCGGCAGTCTCTGCCAACCGCCGCCGGTTGAGAGTTTTGACAGGCACCTGTCTCAGTATTCCAACCAGGCATTCGATATAGAAAGGTGCGAACCTGTCCAGGGGGCTTACCACATCCGCGAAAGCCCCGGTGAAATCAGCCAGCACGATCCCAGTAGGCACTTTATTGCCCTCCTCGAACTGCAGCATCTCATCCCCGTCATCGAAAAAAACCGTACCGCTGTCCGGGTCGCTGCGGCCGATAATCAGATTCAATCCTGCAGCATCGCCCATGAGTGAGGCAAAGGCCCTGAGGAAAGATACGGACTCGAAGTAATAGAAGGGAATCTTGTCCGTGGCCAGGCCGGCCACATAGGCACGGTCGATGTAATTTGTGGAGAGTGTTCCGACACCGGGCAATTTTTCTTTACGGGTCGTACAATGTATCGGAGGGGTGACCACTCCCAGCATGGAGAGCAGCTCCCAGCGGTCCATAGTGTACTGCATATAGCCGTCAGCCAACCGCTCGGCCTCCTTCAGCGGATAACCCCGGTTGAGGAAATAGAGGGTACTGCGCCGGAACCTGCGCAGGATACGAATCTGTTCCACCGTGGTATTTTTCTGTTTCAGCACCACAATGAACACCTCGCGGTAGGTGCCGGCGGCGCGCTTCTGGCTCTGACTTCGCATCACGCGGCCCAGGTTGATATGTTCCAATGGACCGTAAAAGCGGAACGAGTCTTTTAGAATCTCCCGCACTGCATCTTCCACCTGCGCATCCATGACCACTGTAGAATCCTCGATCCGGCAGCCGGGCAGCCAGTTAATATTCATATTAAATTCACCGCTGACTCCCAGCCTCGACTCCTCCGTAGGCGGAATATCTTTTAGCTGGGAATACATGTAGGTACGCCAGACCGGGTTGTTGGGATCGTCACACTTGAAATCCGGTTCCAGAGCGCTCCTGAAATTTTCCAGGGCCCGGTCGTACATCTTGCGGGCCTTTTTCTGCTCGGCTTCTTTCCACTGCCTGCACTTTTGAAGGTACTCGTCCAGCTTGCTAATCAAGGAAAAATCAAACTTCTGCTGGTCCACCATGAAAAAGTCCAGTTCCTGAACGAACTGGAAATTTTTCCTCTGGTGAAGATCAACGATCTCGTGAATGCGGCTGCGAAAAACTTTCTGATCGCTCAGCGATTCACCGATCAAGGCGAACTCCTGATAAGTAAGCAGCCGGCCGCCGGATTCTATCAAATAATAGTAGCGATTTTTAGTGCTTACGGAAACCACAGAGAGCCTGATCTGGCCGATTATCTCCTCGATGGTAAAATACCGGGGAGTCATTTTCCAGGTCTCCCCGCGCCGTTTGAACGCCTCGCGTACCATTTGATCGCCGCTGCCGGTAAAGCGAATAACCTCCACAGGTACCACCTGCTCCAAGAGAGCGGCCGCCCCAAAAACCCTTTCCATATCTCCCGGAATGGAGCGAACAACCAGATGTTTACCATGCCGGATTACCGCAACCAGGTCCTCGAAAATTTTCTCTTTTTCACTCTCGGCCAGGCCGCGGCCGCGTTCTTCGGCGAGGACTTCCATAAATTCCAGAGCCAGGTTCACGTGCAGTCCCGTGCCGACAACAATGCTCCGGTAACCGGGGAAAATATCCGCCATGGTGCAGTTGAAATTACCCTCTGCGTCCTGTTCAAGAAGGTCCGGCCCATAAAGAGTTAATTCATCTTTCTTACGAACTTCCATCTTTGCTGCGATCCTGTCTGTGGCGTGTTTTTTTAATCGGATTATTGGGGGCAGGTCACCTGAATTAAAAGAATTCCCTAAGAGAAACCGGTTGCTTTATTATAAACAATCCGGGCTAGTTGTCCGTAAATGCAGAGACAATCACTTCAGTCCTGTCCTGCCTACCGAGTTCTGTTGCTACAGACCATTTTCCGCCGGAATCCAAAGCCCGATATGTCTCCTCAACCAATGTGAAAACTCTATCGGTCTCGATTTTCGAGACCGGAGCTTTATCCGCTGAGAGAGGATTTATCACTCTAACCCTGCGGGGTGCGAGGGCCTGATATACTTGGGGAAGATCAAAATACAGAAGCAAACCCGGGATGATGATTTCGTGGTTATATGCCGGCAGACGGCAAGTGGCGGCGTTTTCAAAAGAAATCAGGGAATTTTCCAGAACCAGGCCCGAGACATCCTCTTCCAGGAGGGCGGCCATGGCGGCCCAAATGGCGTTGATTCCATTCGCCCAGATATATAACTCAGTGGCGACTTCCAGCCGCAAAAGCCACCGGACCGTTGCGCGCACATCAGCCACCCGCTGTCCGGAGATTGGTTTTCCGGCCAGGAAGTCCCAGAAGTATCCTTCCATGCCCGGTGCGGTTTCACCAGTGCCTCTGAGGTCGACAGCGAAAATCCGGACCCCTTGGTCCAGGAGGGCAAACACGGTTTTTTCATCTTTTATCAGAGAACTTTTCCCTTGGTCGTGGAGGAAAAGAACCACCGGTCCTTTAGATTTGGCTTTTTGAGATTCAATCAACACTCCCGGCAGGACAATCCCTTTTTCAGGCTTCAAAATAACAGGGGTCATCCGGCATCCGGTAATACTCAATGATTCTCTGGTTTCCGCTCGGGGGACAAACGACCCATCCGGTACCCGTAAAACCTTTTTTATCGATAGACTAATTTTCTTCCGGTGTTTTTCCAGGGCCTTGAGAGATATCACCTTTTTCTGCTCGGCCCGGTTGCGTTCGAGGAATGATTTTACCAAGTCGTGAGGCTGTAAGCTTCCTTTTAAACAGTATATATCACCCTGAGGTGTGCACCATAGGTCTTCTTCCTTCTCAACAGCGAGATTTTCCTCCAGGAAATCGGCCGGGTCGCCCCCCAGCCATTTCAGCATCCACGCATAGGTGATTTCCCTCTGCTCCTTGTTGTAGTCATGTGGGGCCTTGACCATGGTGGTCTGGAACTTGTGGGGAGCTCCATATGCGGCATAGGCTTTGAACAACCAGGTGCTGAGAGCCCAGACACCGCCAGGCGGGTTCAGGTTGTCATCTGTCGTGGCATTGATCAGCAGAGGTTTGGGGACATGTGCAAAAAGAGGATCGCCCCGCGGGTCGATTCCGCTGGCGAAACAGCCGAAAAAGACCTGTTCATGGTCCGTGGACAGTTTCTCGTGCACACGGTGGCTCCAAGTGTTTGGATTGCAGACCGGAACCGCCACTTTGATACGGGGTTCGAGTGCGAGAATATACGTCGTCATCATCCCGCCGCCCGAAGTGCCGGTACAGCCGATCCGTTCCGGGTCCACCTCAAGCCTGCTGCACAAATAATCGATGGCCCTGATTGCATCCCAGACCATGAAATTAAAAAGATGCGTACCGCTGATAAAAGCCTGCATCCCGATGGTCCTGTGCACGGCACCCGGCAGACTGCCATAGCGGCTGTAGTCTTTGATCCTCCTCTCTCCCTGTCCGATCCCGTCGATAGCTAAGGCAATGAAACCTTTCCTCGCTTGAGAGATACATCTGCGCTGCACTTGCTCTGCAGCTTTGCCGGCAGGAGAGTGACCGATAACATTGAGGATCGCAGGCAGAGGTGCCGGACGGTTCTTTGGAAGGTAGAGGTTTGCGCTGACCAGAAACCCGGGACGGCTCTCGAATAAAAGTTTCTCGATAGTATAGCCTTTTCGCTCCATGGTGTGTGTTATCCGTGCATTCAATGGAGTTCTTTCCGGCAGGGGACCTGTCCAGGAGATTATGGAATCCCGTATCGTCTGTGCCCGGCAACCCCATTGTTCCGCTGTTTTCAAACTTCCCAACAAAGAATCCCTGGATGCGAACTGGCGGTCTATGATGTTCCTGAGATAATCCTCCATCATCTGGTTCGCCGGCTGATCAAGAACCGTAAAGTGAGCCGAGGTCCAGTGCGACTGGCTTTCAGCCACTGCCGGCAGATAAACCGAAAATATTATGAGGGAACTAATTATTGAGTTTTTCATTTCCCGGAGTACCGATGGAACTGTAAAAATCAGCCCCAATCGAGAAATCGATTGGGGCAGGTGAATCCCGGCTTGCTCGAACTGTCAGACTTTTATCAGCCTGGCCGCTTTCAATCCTCCATCCTCCACTTCTAATTCAAATTCAACAGTCTCATTCTCTTCCAGGGTACGGTATCCCCGACCGAGGATGTCTGCATAATGGATGAAAACATCCGGCCCTTGTTCGCGTTCGATAAAACCATAGCCTTTTTTCTGGTTAAACCATTTGACTGTACCCAGTTGACGGCTCTGCATGGCAATACTCCCCGTGAGCTAAAGCTGAACGGCATTGATGCTGAAATGAAGTTGTTGTATCCTTGAAAGGCACTTTACCCGGCGGGCGTTTTAACTGCCGGCCCGATAAGAAGACCGATCGTAAAAGACCAAGCGCCGAAAGCAATAAAAAAAGCCATGTACCCGAGCTTACGGGTCCATGGCTTAAGAGAAAATCTTTGTTTGTGGCAAGCATCCGTCGGGGCGCTCCTTTTATGAAACCGGCTCCTGATTAAATTTATTCAACGCTGGCACTGTTGTCAAGAAAAGGTAAGGGCCGGGAAGAATTATGTCCTTTCAAAAATATAGTGAGAGATATTCTGTTGTTGTTCATCGGTGGTGGCCAGCTCCAGCGCCTGTTGAAAATATTCCATGGCCCCGGCATAGTCGCCGCTCTCTTCCACCACGATACCGATATTGGCCAGATTGTCCGCGCGATAGAAATCATCCCCGAGCTTCTCTGCCAGTTCGAGCGACTTCTTGAAAAAAAGCATCGCTTTTTCCGGTCTTTCCCGGATGCGGTCTATCTCACCGGCCCGGGTCAGGGCCTTGCACAGCAGACTGAAATCATTACGCAAGCTGCTGAGCTTGCAGCAGTCCGCAAAGTGGCTGTAAGCCTCATCCAGCAAGCCGATTCGGTATTCGATCTGGGCCAGCTTGAAAAGGTTGCGCATCCGCAGTTCCTCGGCCTGGGAGGAGTCCAGTTTGGCTTTCTTCAGCAGGTCCAGGAGGAGTATGTAGCTTTCGATTGCCGCCTTGTTACTGAACTGGATGCCGCACTGGTCGGCGGAGGATTCCAGATAAGGTATGGCTCTGTCGGCTTTGTCGCCCTTCTCGAAATGGAAAGCCAGGCGGTGATGCTCATCCTCGGGCACCTTATCTTTCCCTCCGTACATTCCCTCGATACACTCGCCCAACAGGCCGTGCAGTAAGGCCTTGTTGTAGTTAAGCAGGGTGTTGTAACAAACCTCGGCAATCAAGGTATTGGAAAAAATGTAGTCCGGTTTACGGTCGGTTCCGGCAACTGCCGGCTTGGGATGCGCCATGCGTGCCCGCTCGATCTCGGCCAGCAGCTCATCCAGGTCTTCCGCCGTTTCATTGGTCTTCAGATGCAAATCTTTCAGCACCTCGACACTGAATTCCATGCCTATTACCGAGGCCTCCAGCAGCAGTACCCGTACCTTTTCCTCCAGCTTATCGATGCGTGTCTGCACCATGCCATGGATGGTATCCGGCAGCTCCACTTTCCCGGCGGTTTTGTCTACCACCCAGATACGGTTGCCCGGCTGGATCTCATCATCCGGAATCAGCACCTGCTGGTCGACCAGGGAAAAGGTTATCTCTTCTATATAAAAGGGGTTGCCGCTGGATTTATTATAGATCAGCTCTTGCAGGTCATCGGTGAGGTGCAAACCCTGGAACATGCCCTCGACCATTGCGGTGGTTTCCTCCAGCGTCAACGGCTTGAGCTGAACCTCATTGTAGTTTTCACCCTTCTTCCAGTTAGAAGATTCCTGGAAATCCGGACGGAACATGGTGATTATCAGAGTTGATCGCACCGGATGCAATTCATTAATCAGGTAATCGATCAGCTCCTGGCTCAACTCGTCTATCCAGTGGAGATCATCGAGCACTATGTACATAACCTCGCCGTCATCGCCCCGGGCGCTCGAGGCCTCCAGGAAGATACGGAAGGATTCGAAAATAAGCTTTTTCAGCTTATCCGGTTCCATGGATTTTATCCGGTCTGTCTCCCTGGCTACTCCGAGCAGGAAGGCCAGGTAATCCTCGTTCTCTTTCAACTCTTCAGCCTTCTCGGCGCGCTCTTTTTCCTGGAGTCGCTCGAACCCCTGTAACTTCTCCAGTAACGACTCCCATTTTCCCCGAATCGTCTCGGCCGCATCGCCTTCCTGGACCCCCAGCATATTTTTCATCAGGCTGATAAAGATCCAGTAGGGAGCGGAGGTATAGGAAATGGTTTTTCCCTTGAGT
>CAZSTM010000021.1:6106-17891 GCA_964609635.1 uncultured Gemmatimonadales bacterium | reverse complement strand
AGTGCTGTAATTCAAAAGTTCGATTACGTATTTTTTCCAGACACGCTGAACGAGACCGTAGGGGCGAGGCATGCCTCGCCCCTACGCTAAATTGGTGGATTGATCTAGAAAAATACGTTACACTATTTATGGATTCATGTACTAAGTTTTTTACATTGTTGGTAATTTATTGGGATATTTCTTGCGCACCTGTCCGATTCTATTGTGATTATCATTAACTCTTGCATATTGGACATTAAAATCTATCACCAGCCTGTTCATCAAAGCTTGAACTGTCAGCATAGCTAGTGGCTGATAGTACTATTTAATCTGTTTAATCTGCGTAATCTGTGGATAATTAACCGGACCGGAAGGGAGGCAAAGAAGCTTGTGGATGAGTCCAGGTTGACATATCACGGTACCACCGTTCTCACGGTGCGTAAGAGCGGCAGGGTGGCCATGGGCGGGGACGGCCAGGTGACAGTGGGCGATACCGTGCTTAAAGCTTCGGCCAATAAGGTGCGTACATTGCAGGAAGGCAAGGTGCTGGCGGGTTTTGCCGGTGCCGTGGCCGATGCTTTGACCCTCTTCGATAGATTCGAGGCCAAGCTGAAAGACCATCCCGCCAACTTGAAGCGCGCTGCGGTGGAGCTGGCTAAGGATTGGCGCACGGACCGCTATCTGCGCCGGCTGGAAGCCCAGTTGGCCGTGGCCGACGGCGAGTACAGCTTGCTGGTCAGCGGCAACGGAGATGTGATCGAGCCGGATGACGGGGTTTTAGCGATCGGTTCCGGGGGCTCCTACGCCCTGGCCGCGGCACGGGCCCTGCTTCGACACTCTAAGCTCTCGGCCGCCGAAATAGTCAGCAAATCCCTGGAGATTGTCTCCGAAATCTGCATTTACACCAACCGTGAAATCACCTTGCTTGAATTGAAAAGCAAAAGCTGATCGGATCTGGAAAAAATGAGCGAAAAGAAAATTCTCTCCACCTCAATGCCTGCGGAAGACGACGCTTCCGAAGAAGATGAGCTTTTGCTGGACCTCTCTCAGGAACTCTCTCCCCGGCAGATCGTCCAGGAGCTGGACCGCTATATTGTCGGCCAGGAAAAGGCCAAGAAGAGCGTGGCCATAGCCCTGCGCAACCGCTGGCGGCGCCAGAATGTCCCGGAGGAATTGCGCGAGGAGATCATGCCCAACAATATTATCATGATCGGGCCGACCGGGGTGGGAAAAACGGAGATCGCCAGAAGGGTGTCCCGCATGGCCGGGGCGCCTTTTGTCAAGGTGGAGGCCAGCAAGTTCACCGAGGTCGGCTATGTGGGCCGCGATGTGGAATCGATAGTCCGGGAGCTGGTGGAACTCAGTGTCAGTATGGTGCGCAGCGAGCGGGAGGAGGAGTTCGAGGAACAGGCCAAGCAAAAGGCTGAGGAGCGGATCGTGGACCTGCTTCTGCCGCCGCTGCCCCGACGAAAAGCCTCGATCAAGGTGCCCCAGATCGAAACCCTTACCGCCGAGGGAACCGACTGGGATGAGGACAAAGTGGTGGAAGCCGGGCTGGAAAGCGTCGAAACCGGGGAACCCGTACTTCCTGGAAAGGCCGTGCCAGCGAAAGACGACAAGCACTCCGAGGCCGAATCGCGCCGTGAACGTATCCGCGAAAAACTGCGCGCCCAGCTCGCCGAGGGCAAGCTCGAAGACCGCAGGGTGGAGATTGAGATATTCAGCCGGGGCGCGCCTTTTGTCGAGTTTTTCGGCCATGCGGGTCTCGAGGAAATGGATATCAACTTTTCCGAGATGCTCGAGGAAATGATGCCGAAAAAGACCAAGAAACGCGAGCTGACAGTCTCAGAGGCCCGGCGAGTCATGACCCAGGAGGAACTGCAAAAGCTGATCGACATGGAAGAGGTGGTTGGCGAGGCCATAGACCGGGTTGAGCAGTCGGGTATCGTGTTTCTGGACGAGATAGACAAGATCTCCGGGCCGCCCTCGAAAACCGGGCCGGATGTTTCACGCGAGGGAGTCCAAAGGGACCTTCTGCCGATTGTCGAGGGCTCGAACGTACCTACCAAGTACGGCCTGGTCCATACGGATCATATCCTGTTTATCGCCGCAGGGGCTTTCCACAGCTCCAAGCCTAGCGACCTGATTCCCGAGCTGCAGGGCCGGTTTCCGATCAGGGTCGAGCTGGACTCGCTGAACGAGAAGGATTTCTGCCGGATACTTACCGAGCCGAGAGGAGCCTTGATCACCCAGTACTGCGCGCTGCTGCGCACCGAGGGCGCTGAGGTGAGTTTCGCCCCGGAGGCGATAGAGGAAATTGCGCGGATGGCCTGGCTGCTCAACCAGCGCATGGAGAACATCGGCGCCCGCCGGTTGCACACCGTGATGTTTTCCTTAATGGAGGACCTGCTGTTCGAGCTGCCCGACCTGGAAGAGAAAAAAGTAGACATCGACCGGGAAGTGGTCAAGACGAAAATAGAGCACCTGGTCGAGGATGAAGACCTGCGTAAATATATCCTTTGAAAAATAGGCGTAAAGCTGCAAAGAGGAAAAGACATAATATAGAATTCAATGTTCTGCAGGGAACAGAAGGCAGTGTTCGTGAGTGAGCCGGAGCACAGCGGAGACCCGCGCACGCAATTAGCGCGACATGCGAACGAGAGGTGTGGATGAGGGTTCGTCAGCGAACGCGAACGAGAGGTGTGGGTGGCCGTTCCCTGAGACACTTTTTTTCGATTAGTGAAACCGCTTAAGTATTCAGCTTATAAACATCCCGCAGGGGCACGGATCAGGGCTCGTCGGCGAACGCCCGGCGAGGAGAGTGAATGGCCGTGCCCCGAACGATTCTAGTTCGCCTTCAGCCTGGAAAACCCGATGAAAAAAGATTTTCTCTCAATCGATGATTTTACCCCGGACCAGTTGAAAACCACTCTCACACTGGCCGCCCGGATGAAAGAGATTCGCAAGAGCGAATCGGATGTCCGGCCGCTGGCAGACCGTACCATGGCGATGATCTTTGAAAAGCCCTCCCTGCGCACCCGGGTAACTTTCGAGCTGGCTATGGTGGAGCTGGGCGGTCATGCCCTGGAGAGCCAACCCCCGGGAGTGCGCCTGGGACGGCGCGAGTCCGTGGCGGACCTGGCCAGAAATCTCGAACGCTGGGTGGATATAGTGGTGGCCCGGGTTTGCGAAAACGAGGTGATCCGCGAGCTGGCTTCCAGCATGCACCTGCCGGTGATCAACGCCTTGTGCAACCTGGAACATCCCTGCCAGGCCATGGCCGATATGATGACTATAATAGAGCTCGCCGGCGAGAGATTCCCGCAGGTGAAGCTGGCCTATGTGGGGGACGGCAACAATGTGTGCCATTCCCTGATGCTCGCCGCCTCCGTAATGGGCCTCGAAATGGTTGTGGCCGCGCCCGAAGGTTACCAACCCGGGGCGGAATACCTGCGGCGCGCGCAGGAGCACTGCTCGGCTTCCGGCGGGAGAATCGCTGTGACCGATGATCCCCACCAGGCGGTGGCGGGGGCGGATTTCATCTATACCGATGTCTGGGCCAGCATGGGACAGGAAGATGAGCATCAAAAGCGGCTTAAAGTTTTTAAAACCTACCAGGTCAACTCCGAGCTTGTCTCCGGGGCGGCGGATGGATTTTATCTGCTGCACTGCCTGCCCGCCCACCGGGGGGAGGAAGTTTCCGATGAGCTGATCGACGGCCCCCATTCGCGGGTTTTCGACCAGGCGGAGAACCGCATGCATGCCCAGAAAGCGATCATTCTCACCTTGCTGGCACCCGAGGCTGCGGCGGAAATTGCGGGGACGGCATGAGCCGCCTTAAAAGGACCCCGCTTTATGAGAGCCATCTGGCTGCGGGCGCGAAGCTGGTGCCTTTCGCCGGCTGGGAAATGCCGGTGAGCTACCAGGGCATCCTGGCCGAACACCGGGTGGTGCGTGAGGCTGCGGGCCTGTTCGATGTCTCGCACATGGGCCGTTTCCGACTCACCGGTGCGCACGCGGGCGATGCTCTGGATTACCTGGTCACCGGCCGGGCCGGCGCCCTGGATGAGGGGCGCTGGATCTATACCCTGTTGCTGAACCCTGAGGGTACGGTACTGGATGATCTGCTGGTCGGCTTGCACGATGGGGAATTCCTCCTGGTGGTCAATGCCGCCAACCGGGAAGCTGATTTCGGCCATCTCGCGAAGGTGGCTTCCGGTTTCGACGGGTTGTCGCTTGACGATGAGTCCGAGCGAATCGCCCTGCTGGCAATTCAGGGCCCCCGGTCGCGGGAAATGCTGGAACCTCTGCTCGAGACCGACCTGTCGCAGCTTAAATTTTACCGGATGACTCCGGTAAACTGGCAGGGAGATGATCTGCTGGTCAGCCGGACCGGTTATACCGGAGAGTTGGGTTACGAGGTTTTCGTACCCGCGGACCGGGCTGCGCAACTCTGGAGCGGGCTGCTCGAAGCCGGAGCCGCTCCCTGCGGACTGGGGGCGCGCGATACCCTCAGACTGGAGATGGGTTATCCGCTCTACGGCAACGAACTGGATAAAGAGCACACCCCGCTCGAGGCGGGCCTGGGGTGGGTGGTTGACCTGGAGAAGGACGATTTTATCGGCAAGCCGGCACTTGTCGAACAAAAAAAACGGGGAATAACTCGATGCTTGCGCGGTGTCGAGTCTTCCCGGCGTGATCTGCCCCGGCCGGGTTACAGGCTGACCCGCGGCGGTTTGGAAGTGGGAACCATAGCCAGCGGCGGTCCGGCGCCGAGTCTGGACATCGGTATCGGCACGGCCTACCTGCCAGTCGAGCTGGCCGAGGTCGGTACCGGGCTGGAAATGAAACTGCGCACCCGGAATGTGCCGGTTACCGTGGTCAAAACACCGTTCTATAAAAAGGGCACGGCCAGGATTTAACCTGTCCGCGAGATCGGATAACGCCGTAGTTCTAAACCTGAGCCGTCGCTGCGGAACAATTCTTTTCCGGCCGGGCACGGCTCGAGAAGAGAAGTTTTCTTGATCTTCTCATACTCTGCAATGGTTTCGGATGCCCAAAAACCTTTCAAATAACCGGACCTGGATCGCACTGGGCCTGATCCTGCTGATTGCGGCCGCTTTACGCTTCTATGGAATCGGCTGGGGTATCCCGCGCGAGAACCAGCCGCGCTCCTACCATCCCGATGAAAAAATGGCACCCCTGGTGTTGAGCCGTATGCGGCCGGCCGAGGGTGATTTCAATCCCAGGTATTTTATCAATCCCTCTCTGTTTTACTACCAGTACGGTCTGCTGCTGGCTCCGGTTTGCCGGCTCACGGAAACCACCCCCCCCTGGCAGTTGAAAAACTATGTCGCTTTTACCGAGCATCCCCCTCAGGAGCAGAAAATCTGGTTTTTAACCGGGAGGGTTTTGTCCGTACTGATGGGTGTGGTCACGGTCTGGGGAGTTTTCTGGATCGGGGTTCTGCTGGCCGGCAGACCTGTCGGCCTTGCCGCAGCGGCGATCTTAACAGTAATGCCGGCGCATGTGATCCAGTCGCATTACATGGTGGTCGATGGGCCGGCGGTAATGTGGATGGTGCTTTCGTTGGGCTTCTTCATCCTCGGGCTTCAGAGGCGGCGCGCCCTGCCTTTTGCCTTGAGCGGCTTGATTCTGGGCTTTGGAACGGCGACCAAGTACACTGCAGTCGTGGTCGTGCTGCCCCAGGCGGTTCTGGCTTTCCAGGCGGCGCTCGAGTCCGGTCGGGCCGGATCGAAGAAGTCAAAGTCCGCGCGCGGCTCTGCCGGCCTTTTCGAGGCGGTCCGGACATTTGCCCTGTGGTGCTCGGCTCACTGGCGCTGGCTGCTGCCATGGGTTGTTCTCGGGGCCGTGGGTTTTGTTATCGGTTGCCCCTATGCTATCCTCGATTGGAATACCTTTATGGGCCCCGGCGGGATCGGCGGGCTGCGCAATTATAATGTTTTCGGTTTCAGTTTGTACACGGTTTTCAGGGTCTGTTTATTCTATGGCCTGGGTCCACTGATGGCCCTTTTCGTGCTGGCGGCTATGCTGGCAGTAATCTCCCGGCCGGCCAAAAGAATGTTTTCGCTCGGCGTTTATCTGCTGGCCAACCTGCTTATACTCATACTTAACGCCTCCCCCTATATGCGGCACTTTGTGCCCCTGACACCCTTCCTGGCTTTGTGCGCGGGATACCTGGTGATGGAGCTCTACGACAATTTTCTGCCGCGGATACCGGCTTCAGCTCGTCGGACTGTCCTGGCGGCGGGCTTGCTGGTGTTCGGCTACACCACGGTAATCACCTTGAGCCTCCTGCAGGCCATGGGCCGGAAAGACTCTCGAACGGCAGCCGCGCAATGGCTTCAGGAAAATGCCCAAAAATACCGGGTAGTGGCGGTTATCAGGCCGGAGTGGGGCGAGGATTTCTATTCCGTACCGGTTGATAAAATTACTCTAAGCCATGTGGTGACCGGCTTTGATTACCGCTTGGTCGAGGCTTTCAAGCCGGACTTCCTGATAACCACCGAATACGACCTGAACGACTACCTGGAAGACCCCGTGCAAAAAGATTTCAAAGCCAGGCTGGAATCTTCCCCGGATTATACGCCGGTGGCTGCCTTCAAGCGCAGGGAGAGCTTTTTCGGCTTGCCGATCTGGTACAATCCGCCTGGTGCGGACTGGCTGTATTTCTGCCCGAATGTTAACATTTACGGTCGCAGCAGCTGGGCCGACTCCTCGAGGATGTTTTATTTCGAGGGCAGGAATGCCTATGAAAAGGATGATTTTCTACAGGCCGAGGATGCATTCTCGAAAGCTGCACAACTCGATACCGACAACCCGCTCTATCTGTCCTGGCTCTCGTTCAACCGGGCGATGATTTTCAGCCGATTGGCAAAGGAAGGGAATACTCTGGGGGCGATGGAGATATTAGAAAAATCGCAGGAAGCCCTCGAATATGCTCTGGACATCCATCCGCGTGCCTGGATGCGTATCGAATTGACAGGAATGTTGGCCAGGATGAAATACCAGGAGGGACTGGGCAGGATAGCTCTGGGTCAGTTTGAAAAGGCGCAGGAAGTCCTGGTGGAGGCCAGGAGCGTGAAAAATCAGCAGAAGGTTATTGAGGATAGTTTGAGCAACGTAAGCCTCAGCAACTGGGATAGGGAATATAACGAAACCTTGATGGTTCTGGGCGACAGCTACCTGCGTGCCGGCGAATGGCAGGAGGCCGAGCAGATTTTGATCGAGCTGCTGAAAAGGGATTCCACACACAGGAAGGCACTTATCGGCCTGGGCAATGTTTATCTCCAGAACCCTGAACGTCACTCCCGGGCGCTTAAGGTTTTCAGACGAGCCCTGTCGCTTTACCCTGATCTGCGCCAGAACGGGAATATCACCCGGATTGTGGAAAGCCTCGAACGGGAACTGTCGGATCCAACTCCGCCCTGAGCACTCCCGGCGGCCCGATCCTCACACGCTGTATTTCTGGATTTCCTCGTTGATTTTTTTGGTCAGCAGGTAATCCTCATCAATCAGCGAAAAAATCTTGCGGAAGTAAAGCTCCATCAGCTTGATCCTGTTCGGGTCGCGGGTGGTACTGATATTGTACAGGCTCACTACCTCGCCCATCAGGTATGAACCGTAGGTCAACTGCTTAAGGTCCGCGAAAACACGATTGGAGTCCCGGTCGGTTTCAATGAGAAACATTAGCTCACTGCTCAGCTCGGTCAGCAAGCGCTTGAATTCCTCTTTGGAAAGTTCTTTGTAATTCTTGTACGGTGATTTGTAGTGCTCTTCGGAGGGAAGAGCTATCTGCTGTTCTTTCTGGATCATGTACTCCGCCACATAGAGCCTGGCGTGAGCATCGAGAATAAGGTGTGCAACCTCCAGGTGTTCACTGCGTTCCAGATCGATAATGTCGAAATCGAAACTCTCCTCGGCCTGGGTATAGGATTCGAAAAACTCCCTGTTCGGCAGGGGGATCATCGTGGAGTAAAACTCCGGCTGCGGCAGCCTGCTTGGTTTTTCCGCCGTTTCCTCGGACTGCTCGCTCTTTTCTTTCCAACCCGGGCTGAACATCTCCCGGAAGGCCTCGCGGATCGGCTCGGAAACCTCTTCTTTTTCTTCCATCTCCTCGAGCACTTCGGTGATTATCTTGGTGATCCTCTCGGGAAACGATCGTTTTATCTCTTCGATTTCCTGGAAATACCTTTTGTAGAAACGGTTGATAAGCCGTGAATGCTCGCGCGGCAGTCTAATCACCTGGATGATCAATTCCAGCAGGTCCACCTCGCTGACTGCGCAGAAAACCGCAATCAGGCCCATTCCAGCCTGGTCGTCCATGAAAGTCTGCGGCTCTTTCAAATCGAGGAATATCACCGCCCTGCCGTTTAGATGATCGGCGGAACCTTGCAAGTATTTCATCGGGTCGGTCCTGGATTCGCGCTGGTCTCAAAGTTACAGGTATTTGTTCTATTAATAATACGGTACGGGCCCGATTTAGACAAGGGCAACGTTTTTACGCTTGCGCAACTTTAACTGACAGGTCATTTTTATCTCAATGGCGCAAGGATTTTATGCGAATTATATTAAAAATTCCCCGAAGTGCCTTATTCTACTTAAAAAAGAATTGTTAATATTTCGTCACCTCTCTTAAGGTATTGGAGGGCCTCGCGAAAGTGGACGGAGAGAAAAAGTCGGTATCGACCCCGGCCGGCACCGGCGGGGGAGAGTTCCTGGCCGCAGGCTGTGAACGGGCGGCGAGATGGGTTTTCTTTATCACCCTCGCTTTGGGCGCAATCGTTTTTGCACCCGGTTATTTCTATGAGGGGTTCGAAGTACCCAAGCTTTTTTTTGTGGAGGTAGGCGCGGCCCTGATTTGCTGCCTGTGGCTGTTCGCCGCCGCTGTGCGGGGCAGGCTGCGCATCCGCATGCCTTTAGTGATCTTACCGCTCGTTTTCACTGCGGCGCTGGCCGTGCTGTCTCTCACCTGGAGTTATAACCGCGGGCTGGCCCTGGAGCGGCTCTGTCATATCGGCACGCTGGTTCTTTTCTGCTTCTTCGCCATGCGCCTCTACCGCGGCCGTCCGGTAAAAACCCCGATCTATTTCATTGTCTTCGCTGCTGCAGTACTTTCCGCCTGGGCCCTGGCGCTGGACCTGGTGGAACCTTTGCGAAAATGGGTCTTTCTTGACCATTTTATCGAGGTGTATCCGGGTGGAGCTACTAAAGTCGATCTTTACAAGGAATTGATGTCCACCCAGGGAAACCCGAACTTCCTGATGCACATCCTGGTGATGAGCGTGCCGGTAGCCCTGGGAGCCTTGATCCACAGACTGGTTTCGGAGAAAGAAAAGTCAGCTCGCAGGTGGGTGCACCGGCTTGTCGTGCTCGCGCTGGCGCTTTCTTTCTGCCTGCCGCTGGTTTGTTTTTTCAAGTCCCAGAACCGTTCCTCTCTGGTAGGTATGGTGGTTGCATTGCTTGTTTTTCTGGCCCTGGCGGTGATTTTCAACCGGGCACAGCTTCTTGAGTTTTTGCGGTCCTCCCGGAGGTTAATTACCGGATTGTCTGCCGTGCTGGCGGTTATGGTTCTGGCCGCCTTTGTGGCGATATTCTTTACCGAGACCGGGAAGTCGTTCGCCGAAACGCTCCAAGATTCGGCCGCGGTTCGTCTCGAGCACTGGAAGAGGCGCTTCGCCAATCTCACCGACCGGGAAAATATCGGTGTTTACGCCCGCGTGGTCTTCCTCGAAACCTCCACTGAAATGATAGCCGATGACCCTGTTTTGGGTAAGGGTATCGGACAGTTTTCGGTTTATTTCCCCGGCTACAAGACAGATGAACACTGGCAGCGGCTGCAGATGACCCAGCACGATCTCAAAAGGTGGGTCGAGATGGCTACCTCCGCCCATAATGAGTACCTTCAGGTTTTTGTCGAGCTCGGGGTTTTAGCTTTTGTCGCCTTCCTGTTTTTCTGGATTCTACTGGGTCGTTTGACAATAATATCTCTGCGCCGCAGTGGGCAGGATCCGCGGTTTTTCCTGTTGCTGGGCGCGGCCTCCGGGGTTGCGGGCAGCCTTTTCAATGCCCTGTTTACTTTCCCCTTGCAGACAATTACCAGCGGGACCTTTTTCTGGACCCTGGTGGGGCTGCTGCTAACCCTGTGCGAGCAGTTCGCGCCGGCCGGAAGGCTGCGGAAGATCGATCGGCAATTCAACCTTGCCGCCGCCGGAAGACTCATTCTCGGTACCACCGCAGCGGCACTCATGGTGGCCTGCTTCTGGGGCTCATTCAGGCTGATGTTCTCCCAGTATCTTTTTTTCGATGCCCTGAAAAACCACGCCGCCAGCCTGGAATACAGCCTCGAGCAGAGCCGCCGGGCCGCCGAACTTTCTCCCCACCGCTACGAGTTCCATTATGTCCGGGGATTTCTTTATAAGTTCGCCGGAGACACCGACAAAGCCAGGGTATCATTCGAAAAGGCTGTCGAAAAAGCTCCCTATTTCCCCGAATCCTACAAGCAACTCGCGTACCTTTACTACTTCAACGGTAATTGCCGCATGGCCGAGCAATCGCTCGACCGCTACCACAAGCTCTACCCTCCGGGATTCTCGAAGGATTTAGAATACCTCCGCGGACTGGTTTACCTGAAAGATACCGGAACCGACCGCATCGCCGAGGCCGACAGCCTCCTGAGAAAGGTCGGTTCGATCGAGGCCTTAATGAATCTGGCCAGGGCTTACCGGGAAAGGGACAGACCGGCTGCGGCACTGGATTTGATGCCGCAAGTGATGAACAGGGTCTCGCCGGTGGGGAAACTCGAACAATACCTCTCGATCGTAGCTTTTTTCGGGCACACCTCACTGGCAGCCGGAGATACGGCTGTCGCCCGGGAGCAGTTCGAAAAAATAATCAACACCTTGAACCGCTACGACCCCGGGGGATTCGCGGAGTTGAGAAAACAGACCGAGCAGATGATCGAGGAGCTGAATGAGCGGGATAAGTAAGCCGGTCTTTTTGAAGTGCTTGACTGTCGTTCTGGCGATGACTGCGTTTGCGGCCGACAGGGAGATCCAGCGAAATCAAGGTTTTTCCTCGGCAGCCGCCCTGGAGGAGGCTCTGGCGGAGCTGGGCCTTAAGCCGAATGAGGTCTCCGTGGCTCTTATCGAACCGGAAAGCATTGACGCCGCAGAAAAAGAGATCCCGGCGTGGGCGAGACTGGCGGGCAGCGACCTGGGCCGGGCTCTGCGAATGATCGATCAGACCGGCCCGCGGCTTGACTCAATGTCGCGGGCCGAGGATTTCCTGGGATGCACATTCCTGGAAGCAGGGGCTGCGGATACTGTAGCTCGGCCAATCCGGCAAGAAAATGCTTTGTCGCCATCCGGCAGGGAGGCGATATCGTTTGCTCCTGCACTCTTACGAGACAGCCTGGATACTCTGATCCGCGGGGCGGGCGGTGCCCTGGATTATCTTCTGGCCGCCGATTCATTGGTTCGGCGGGCTTTCTGTCGGCTCACAACGGTGGAGCGCCGGGAGCTGACCGTTCTGATCCGGGGTTTCAGGCCGGAGGAAGACCAGTGGCCGGGCTACCCTGTCGAGCGCATGATTTCCCTGGCGGGTCGGGTGGAAGTCGAAGAGCTCAGGCTGTCCGGGCTTATGGCCGCGCAGGCGGCGAAGGTGCTGCGCCGGGCGCTGGAGAGCCGGGATCGAGAGCCGGACTCGACAACGGGAGCCGGAAAAGGTCGAGCCTTGCTCAGCCTGGATACTCCCTGGGGGGCGGTGCTGGTCGGCGGTAACGGTG